>JBBSUZ010000001.1:0-35252 GCA_038233965.1 Rhodothermales bacterium
AGCTCTGTTGGGGGTCCATCGTCATGTCGTCTCAGGTTGCCAGACCGGACGACGTTGACGTGGACCCCCTCCGTTTGTTGTCTCAGGGCCGGTTCACCGCTTCGCGCACACCTACCTCGAATCCATCGGCTATGGAAAACTCGTCTGTGTACTTGTAGTCGCCCTGAACTGGCTTTCCTACAGGCGTTTCTCCGGTGATCGCCGCCGTCACGCGGGGCTTGGTGATGTGCTCACAGATTCCCCACTGCTCCCACTCGGGATCACCGGGCCGGAGCCCCTGATTCTGGAGAGATGCCTGCTCAGCGGCGGCGACCTCGTTGTTGGTCACGCAGATGCACTGGCGGCTTCCACCGTCCTGACGGTTCAGGCGCATGACGGCGTGCGTTGTAGTGCCGGAGCCGGCGAAGAAGTCGAGGATGGTGGCGTGTGGCTTGTCGGCAACGAAGAACCTGAGACAGTCCTCGACGGCGTAGAGCGATTTCGGAAAGGGGAACTTGCGACCGGGTAGAATGGAGCTGAGAAGGCGGCTTCCACCGTTACCGGCGTCGTGAGCTGGTATACGCCAAACATCTGACGGCACGAAGACAGTTTCTTGTTCGGAGGCGGCAGTAATAACAGATCCATCTGGTTTGTGGCCAAGAACTGGGAATTGTCCCTGCTCAACTTTTTCGCGCTCACCTTTGTTGAGATAGTACAGTGCCGTACGCGATTCTCGCCACGGTCCTATCTTTGCATAACCTTGCTCAATAAGCTCTTTTATCCGTGACGGACTGTTTTGCCATGTACCGTCTGTTCCATCCTTTCGTATCGGCCAAACGGCGACACAGCCAGGTGGAGTTGGCACCTCCAAAATATCTTCGCCATAATAGGAATCTCCTACGCCAGCAAAAATTGAGTGATCTATTTGTTTCTTTATAAAGATAGGATAAAAACTGTTCCTCCCATCCTCGCGCCTCGCGTTCGTTCCGTCGCGCCGCATAAGTCGCCAGCGAAGAATAAATTTATTCTTTGTCTGTACTGGGTTCCAATCCTCTGGCAAGGCCTGGGGGATAGGCCTGGCAGTGCCTAAAAACACAAAGTAGATGTATTCTACCGATCGGGAAAATGTGCCCTTGCGGGGCACGCCCCCAGTATTGATCGATGAGCTTACCATTGTGATACGAGCACCCGCAAAGGTCTGTTCAAGTAGCAAACCTAGGCGCAAGTACTCCTTCTCATCAATCGTGACGATCAGAACGGAATCCACCGGGTTCAGCAGCTCCTTCGCGACAAAGAGCCGTCTCTCGATCATGGCGAGCCACTTAGAGTGCCGATACAGGTCCTCTGTCTCCACATAGTCGTTGTTGTACTTCCAGTCCCGCGCCCCTGTGTTGTACGGTGGGTCGATGTAGATGACGTCGACCTTTCCCCGGTGAGTGTAGGTGAGCGCCTTCAGCGCGTGGTAGTTCTCGCCGTTTATGACCGTGTGGTAGGGCTTGACGCCGCCGCGCTCGACCTTCCCGGTCGAGACGAGTCCAGGGTAGATGGTGTCCCGGAATTCGGCAACCACCACGAGGTCGTCGACCGACACGTCTCGGGTTTCTCGCTCAGCACTCCCGGCTATCTCGATCTGTGCGACCCTCGTACCGTCAGAGGCAGAGACAATCGTCTTGACATACCAGGGCCGCTGATCTCCCTTGTTCGTCGTCCCCCGCTCGAGCAGTACCCGCACTTTATCGCCTTTACGTACGGGTCGTTGCGGCAACTCGACAGCTTCTGGCCTGTGACGCTCGAAGTTTAGTCCGAAGGCGCGGCGTGACGAGAGTGCTCGGAACTCACGCTCTAGGTCCGCGCCTAGCTGCTGGTCCTTCGCTTTGGTCTGAGCGATTAGCTCCGTGAGTCGAGACACTTCAGCAAGGCGTGTGACGGTATTTCGGAACATACCCCGGCCGGAACGGGCAGAACGGCTTCATCTGCACAGAGCGACGTCACGCCAAGTACGCGGCGCAGTCCGTCTTCGCGCAAGCGTCCCGGCCGAGACAGCGCTCGCGGCGGCTGAAGGAACGCAACTTCGAGTCTGGCACGGATTTGCTTGCCCGGCTCCGCGAGACGCTGGCGGCCGCTCCTAAGCTTTGAGGCATCCACCAAATGCTGCGCCGCTGTTCGAGCAGACCATTCATGGAGACGGCGCGCTGGCACCACTCTCCATGTGGCATTGGAAGCGCGTCCCTGGAAAGAGAATGAGCGCAATTCTCAGGCCGGGGACAGAATCAGAATCGCCGTGTCTCAGCTGAGACACGCTCTCTCATCCGCCCCATCAACCGGCAGTGGTGCCTGGACGAGATCGGTCAGGTTGGGGACCTCGTCTTCGGCGTCGAGGTTGAGCATCTCCCTCTCGAAGGTGGGCGGCGTTGAGGCGGGCGTGTCGGGATCGCGCCTTCTCCACCGGGAGACGCGAAAGGCCATCCTCACAGGTTATCGGATGATGGAAGTTCAATGCTTGTCACTGGCCTTCCTCGCCCTGTCTGTCGACCTCAAAGTGACGACGGCCTGCGATGACGCTTCCTCCTTCCACCATGCGCTTGTGCAGTGGCACGCCGAGCCGTTTCAGGCTGCGCTGTGGGACCGAGGCTCCCGTCTGCCTCGGTGATCTTGTCTGGCTTCTTTGCCTGTCGATGCTGTCGCCACCCCGATTAATACCCTTTCCTCTCATCCTGTTGCCTTTGGTAGAGGAGCCTTTCAAAGAGAGGCTGCAGGAAGAAAGGGGGAGGGAGGAGGAAGGAGGAGAAGGGGAGAGAAGAGGGGGAAAGAGGAAGAAGGGGCAGGAAGGGGGAACTAGTTTGCCAAGCTCTCAACCCCTCCCAAGTGTCAAATGGCTCCCTGCGTCCTGAATTAGAGCTTTATGGCTCGTTTGGGACACGTGATATTTTTTAGTACTGGGCCCTGAATGGCTCACGGTTACAGGAAGGACTTCTCTTCGAGGATGAGCCCCCCGAGCGGGAGATTTGCCACTGCTGCCGCCTGGGCCACCGCGTCCGGCGGGATCTCGCCCTGAACAGCCAGACCGTCGTGTTCGTGCGACAGAACCACGAACCCAAAGTCCTTCGACGATGCCGCGAGCGCGTGAATGAAGGCCGCTTCCCGGCCCTGGAGCACGAACGCCACCAACCGCCCTCGGCGCTGCGTCCGTGAACGCCCGAGGTCCTCGACTGCCACCTTCGCCCCGACGGCGTTCGTGATGTAGGTGAGCCCGTCCACGTTGTTGACCTGCCCCTGAGCCTGAACGAGCTCGCGCTCGAGCCACGTGTACCACGTCCGCAGCGCGACTCGGAGGCCAGCCGTGTAGTCGAGGAACCGCTTGTGCGTCGCGACGAACTCGTCCGGACCGACGGCATTCAGGATCGTCTCCGTGACTGTCCCACGGCTGACGCTAAACGAGTACACCTTCCGCGCACGCGGCCCACGTCCCCGTGAGGCCGTCCTGACGCCGACCTGACGGCTCATCGGCAGCAGGCGCGCCTGAGCTTCAGACGGGACGCCGGCGGCCATGAGGACGGCATAGAGCACCTTCTTCCATGTGTCCACGGGCAGGCCTACGTAGGCCGCCGCTTTGTCCTTTCCCTCAACAGCGTACCGTTCCAGCCACGACCCGTCGATCCCCGCCTCCTTGAGCAGCACGAGCAGGATCATGGCCTGGCTGGCACGAAGGTCGTAGTTGCGGAAGTTGGGCACGTTGGTGTAGGCGGCGACTTTCATCTCGCGGGTGCAGCTCTGGAGGCCACCGTCGATCTGCCCGAGCCGGCCGAACGCCTGCGCGGTCATGGCCGGCTCGTATACCCAGAGGCCGTCAGGAGCATCCTTGTCGAGCGGGCGGGCGCTCTGCGCGTGCACGGCCTGTGCGCAGAGCAGGTCGTTGACATAGCGGCCATTCGCGGTTGCCCACTCCTTCTTGTCTTCCACGGGCGTTGCGTCGGCAATCGCCTTCATCTCGGCGACGTGCTTCCAGATCGCTGGAAGGTTGATGACCGACGGGCCGACCGCGTCCATGGCGCGGCGAATGGGCCTCGGAAGGGCGTTGTTGCCCCGGCCCGTGCGGGTGGACTTGGTCTTCCGAGCCGTCGGCTTCCCTTGGACGACGTTGTACAGGCGGAACTTCGTAGTCGCGGTGTCGGGCGTCAGACCCGCCTCGGCGTAGCGGCGGCGGACGTCGAGCGGAACGCGGTACTCGCGGCAGAGCCCCCGAGCGATCGAGTGCTCCTTGACCTCGATGAAGCCCTCGTCGAGGAGATACTCCCAGTCGGCGTCTCGGAAGTAGCGCCGGATGAACAGCGAGGAGATCGGGACGAACGAGTCGGCGATGCCCAGCGCTGTCTCCTCGTCCATGTCCGCGTCGTCGATGCTGACCGGCGAGAATCGGCGGGACGTGAGGATATAGAGGAACAGGGCGCGAGTCTGCTGCTGCGTGTGCACCGAGATCTCGGCCACCACGCCATCGGCGAACAGCGACTGGCTGGCCGTACCCGGAATCCACGTTCTCGGCGGCCGGGTGCGGCCCAGCGGCTGGGTGCGGCCCAGCGGGCGGGTGCCCGAGCGTACGCTTTTGTAGCTCTGATCGTCGTCGTCGAAAATGCTAGCCATTGGGCTGGAAGTTTGGCTCAGAGCGCCACCAGCGGAGCAGGACTCTGAGCTATGAGAAGGGGATGGGGAGATGGCGGCTGCCAGACGCGGCTAGCGCTCTGGCAGCCGAGATGGGGCTACGCCGGCACGCCGTTGATGAGCAGCGTCCCGACCTCGAAACGAGGTGCCAGCCGGCCGGAATCGAGCAGGTCAATGATCTCGCTGCACTCCTCGGGGCGCAGTTCGGAGATCTGTTCACGGAGAGCGTCCTTCGTGAGCAGATCCACGATCACCTCAGGCCCGCCACACTTCAAATCGAAATCCCTGTCGTCCAGGGTATAGATCAGCGCCTCGCCTGTGTGCATCGTACTGCCGATGATGAGGGAGTACGTCCCACCGTTCGGATCAATGGCGATCAGGCCGCCCTTGGCCGGGATGTCTGCTGGCGCAGGAAAAACAAGCATCGTGCTGTATGGTCATGATGGTGCCGTCAGGCAGCATCGTGTGTATGCCGGTCCCCGTGTGGGCTCGGCGTGGAAGTCCTCACGCACCCGCCTGCCCAGCCAGCCGCGAGACGGCGTGGCGGGAGTAGTAAACTGACCGACCGACGCGGCGCACCGGAAGAAGGCCCAGGCTGGCCCAGCGGCTCAGGGTCGTGCGATGCCGCCCGTAGAGCTTTGAGGCCACGGCCGGCGTGACCCACTCCTCACCCTCCGCGACATGCGTGAGGATGGTCGCCAGGTTGCGGCGAAGCGACCGCTCGACCGCCTGGTCCACGGAGGAATCGACGAGGGCGCGGAGCGCGCTTTGCGTCGTGATGATGATGTCGGGCATGGCCGAGCGGGTTGGGAGGTGGCCTAAGCTTCCCCCACACGACCCGCAACCGCTACCCGGTTACCTCCCGATTACCCCCCGGTTACCTCCCGTTTGGCTAGTGCAGCGCCTCGTGATATCTGACAGGTATCACCCCGATCCTTGTCATCCCGGACCCCGATCCGGGATCTGCCTTTTCCTACGATATGTCCCTGGAAAGGCAGATCCCGGGTCAAGCCCGGGATGACATGGTTTGGGTGTAGAGGATGATTTCACCCGTCACACTCGACGTGATGCTGCACTAGCGCTCGTCTTCGCTTATAGACGTCGGCTCTCCGAAGGCACCCGCCCGCTGAAATTTTAGCACGCTGTTTAGAGCTTTATCGTTAAATGATTCGGGCCTTATCCCTTTATCTGTCATAAAAGTGCTCTGCTTCGATTCTGGATTTTCGCGAAGCATATTTGAAAGCAATTTTGATATTATGGATACTGTTGCTGTGACGCCCCCATTGTAGTTTTCAACATAATAATTATATATTAGTCTGCCAATTATTAATCATGCACTATTAGGGCCAAATCTATTACCGCTGATAGCACTGCAGTACATAGGCGATACATCACCATATGTTTTTATGGTATTCGAATCAGAGCTGATCTCAGTCGCTTCACCTACTACTTCAGCTTCGTCCGGTACCTCCAGTATGAAGGGGCCCTCTGTGAGCCACATCTCATCAGTGCGGCGTCTTATCTCAGATTCGGCAGCTTTGAGACGGCCTGAAACGAGAGCAAGATATTCTTTCGCTTCTTTAAGGTCTGTCTCCGCAGACCACAAGAAGTCGGCGGTCACTTTGGTCGCTTCGGCCCAATTAGCTCCTTCCTTGAATGTGCGGGAGTAGACCGCATTCCTCCTGCTACCGGGATACTCAACCTCGCAGGCCGCCGCATCTGCCCCTTCTTGTTCGAGTCGGCGTCGGACGGCCACCCCGGCGCTCCGAGCGCCGCGCACTTCGTCTGACAGCAATTGAACGCTCTTCACTGCGCTCGTCTTCAGCTGCGTCAACTCGTCGCGAAGGTCTCGTAGGTCTCCTAAGGACAGAGATGGGTCAATCACTGGATCGTCTGGAACCGGACGTGAGCCGGAGTCGAGTACCCAGGCATCGTAGCGCGCCTTGTACTTCGAAATGGAGATCCTCGTCCGCTCCTCCTGTTCCAGTCTAAGACGATCTGCCTCTTGCTTCTCTTCAGTTATTGAGCGCATCAGGGTTGATGCCCGAGAGCGATGGAGTGTTCAGAATAGCCCAAGGTCTGCGCGAGTCCAGGCAGACCCGATGGCCGAGTTCTGACCCGGACAGGCGAGGCCACGAAGGCATCGAGATGGTTACCTTTGGCCACAGCGTTGACGACTATGCTCCTGCTGCCCACAAGTTCTTGCAAGACAGGGGTATAAGTGCAAGGGTTTGTGGGCGGTGAGGGACTCGAACCCCCGGCCTACTCGGTGTAAACGAGCCGCTCTAACCAGCTGAGCTAACCGCCCGACACGCGCGAGGCCCGGCTTTCACCGGGCCTCGGAGCGGGAAACGGGATTCGAACCCGCGACCCTCAGCTTGGGAAGCTGATGCTCTACCAACTGAGCTATTCCCGCAAGCCGCCCGGACGCCCGGGCGGGAGACGAAGCTACGCGACGCGGGGCACGGGGGGCAACCCGCCGACCATGTCGGGCCAGCGGGCTGGCCGGAAGTCAACGTCCCTTCACCGAGTCACGGCCTAGGCGGGCGTATCATCGCCGCACGGCCGTCCGAGTGGCGCACTGAGGTGTGCAGCGCGGGCGGCGATTTTGTCTCTGACCTTTCCGGCCCGGCTCGCCCGGCCCGCCTCCCGATGAAGCGCACCTACCAGCCCAGCCGCCGCAAGCGGGCCAACAAGCACGGCTTCCGCTCCCGCATGGCCACCAAGAACGGCCGCAACGTTCTCGCCCGCCGCCGCGCGAAGGGCCGTCACGCCCTGACGGTTCACGACACGAAGGCTAGCAAGTAGGCCCGTGGCGGCTCTCCCCGACGACCGCGCGCCCCGGCTCCACGCCTTCCCGCGCGGGCGCCGTCTGAAGCGCCGCCGCCTGCTCCGGCCCCTCTTCGACCGCGCCCGGCCCGACGTCGGGCGCGTTCGTGTCGGGCCGGTCGTGCTGCTGACGCGCGTCGTCGCCCGCGCCGAGACCGGGGCCGATAGCCCCGTTCAAGTGGCCTTCGCCCCGGGCCGCATCGTCCGCGGAGCCGGCCGGGTCCGCCTGCGGCGCGTGATGCGCGAGACCTTCCGGCTGCACCAGCAGCCGCTCGTCGATGCCTTCGCCGGCCGCCCGGACTGCCTCTCGGCCGTCGTCCTCTTTCGCGGGCCGGCCGCGACGGCCGAGGCCGACGTCCGGCGGTGCCTCCCCGAGGCCCTCCGCCGCGCCGCCGACCGCCACGCCAGCCGGCCCGTCGCCGCGCTCCGGCACCCCGACGCGGACCGCACCTCTGGCCCGCCGGCCGCGTAGCGCGGCCTCCCCAACCCGCGCCCCGGCGCGCCCGACTACGTGGAACCGCAGGGATTCGACCGCAACGCGCTCATCGGCATCCTCCTGATGTCGCTGCTGCTCGGCGTCTGGATGGTCTACACCGCGCCGACGCGCGACCAGGCCGCCCGCCAGCAGACCATCGCCGACTCGACCGCTGCGGCCGAGACGCGCACGCAGGACGCCTCGCCCGACGACGCCGAGATCGGGCCGGCCGCGCCGGGCGTGCTCACCGCCCCGACCGACTCCACCTTCGCCAGTGCCGGCGACTCGACGGCCGGCCCGGGCCGCCTCGTGACGGTCCGCACGGACAAGTACGAGGCGACGTTCTCGACGCGCGGCGGCACGCTCGTCCGCTTCCGCCTGCTCGGCTTCAACCATGCGTCGACGGCCGAGCCGGTCGAGCTCGTCTCGGCGCGCAACGGCGCGCTCGGCGTCGGCTTCGTCCCGCCGCAGGGCGCCTACCTCGACACGCGGACGCTCGCGTTCGCGCCGAGCGTCGGCGCCACGCCGTTCGCGGGCGATACGCTCCGCGCGACGGACGGCCCGGCCGAGCTCCGCTTCGAGACGCGCATGCCCGGCCAGAACGGCCGCCCCGGCGCGCTCCGCTTCGTCTACTCCTTCGCCCCGGACTCGTACGACGTCGGGATGCGCGTCGAGGCCGTCGGGACGGACGCGCTCGCGCGCGGCTCCTACGACCTCGCGTGGAACGGCGCGCTCCCGCTCGCCGAGGAGGACCCCAAAGGCGAGACCACGCAGGCCGGCGCCTATCTCCGCTCCGGCGGCGAGACCGAGTCCATCCACCTCCGCAAGCCCATCACCGCCGACCCGATCGAGCGCACGGGCAACGTGGACTGGGTCGCGGTGAAGACCAAGTTCTTCATCGCCGCCGTCATCCCGACGGCGCCGACGGTCGCGGCCGGCGCCCGCCTCACGGGCCAGCAGGTCGGCACGGCCGGCGAGTCCGGCTTCTCGCAGGACTTCACGGCCACGCTCGAGATGCCGGCCCTCGCGGCCGGGCAGGCGCAGGCGCTCACGCTCTACCTCGGCCCGCTCGAGCTGCGCCGCCTCGCGACCGACGGCCTCTACGACACGGTCGACTTCGGCTTCGGCGGCTTCATCACGCGGCCGATCGCGCGCTACGTCTTCGCGCCGCTGTTCGCCTTCCTCTCGACGTTCATCGCGAGCTATGGCCTCGTCATCATCCTCTTCGCGCTGATCGTGAAGCTGGTGCTGTGGCCGCTCACGAGCGCGTCCTACCGCTCGGCGGCCAAGATGCGCGAGCTCCAGCCCGAGCTCGCCGCGCTCAAGGAGCAGTTCCCGGACGACCAGCAGAAGCAGCAGGAGGGCATGATGCGGCTCTACAAGGAGCGCGGCGTCAACCCGCTCGGCGGCTGCCTGCCGATGCTGCTCCAGTACCCGATCCTGATCGCGCTGTGGCGCTACTTCCAGAGCACGCTCGTCCTCCGCGGCGAGTCGTTCCTGTGGGCGCACGACCTCTCGGCGCCGGACGTCATCGCGATGCTGCCGTTCCGGATTCCGGCCTACGGCGACCACGTCTCGGGCTTCACGCTGCTCATGGCGGCGTCCATGATCGCGACGATGAAGCTCTCGCAGCCGTCGGGCAACGCCGTCACGGGCCAGCAGAAGGCGTTTCTGTACCTGATGCCGGTGATGTTCCTGTTCTTCTTCAACGGCTTCCCGGCCGGCCTGAGCCTCTACTACCTCGCGTTCAACATCTTCTCGGTCGTCCAGCAGCGGATCGTGAACAACCAGGTCCACGCGCAGGCGCAGAAGGGCGAGATCCCGGGCATCGGCGCCGCCGTGACGGTCAAGGGCACGCCGAAGGCGAAGACCAACGGCCGCGCGGGCAGCATCACGTCGCGCGCCGTCGCGGACGCCGCCGCGCGCCGAAAGAAAAAGTAGAGACGCCCCGCCGGGGCGTCTCGGACGGGCCGCGACGTCTTCACCACGCCGGGGCGTCTTGAGCAACCTGCCGGTCATCTCCGACCGACGACCAAAGCACCTGGCAGGGCGCGCTGGCCGGAGACGCCCCAGCTGGGCGTCTCTACGGGCGGACCCTCTCACCGACTGCCGATGGCGGACGACGCTCCCATCATCGCCCTCGCGACGGCCCGAGGCGCGTCCGCGCTGGCCGTCGTGCGCGTCTCGGGCGCGGGCGCGGTCGAACTCGTCGCCTCGCGCTTCTCGCGTCCCGACCTCGCCGATGCGCCGGGCCACTCGGTCCACACGGGCTGGATCGTGGACGCCGCGGGCGAGCGCGTGGACCAGGTCGTCGTGACGGTCTTCCGCGCGCCGCGCTCGGCCACGGGCGAGGACACGGCCGAGGTCACGACGCACGGCGGCGACGCCGCGCCGCTCGCCGTGCTGCGCGCGCTCGTCGGCGCGGGTGCGCGGCCGGCCGCACCGGGCGAGTTCACGCAGCGCGCCTTCCTGAACGGCAAGCTGGACCTCGCGCAGGCCGAGGCCGTCGCCGACCTCATCCATGCGACCGGCACGCGCGGCGCCCGCGCCGCCGTCGCGCAGATGCAGGGCCGCATCGGGGACGCCGTCGCGGACGTCCGCGAACACCTCGTCGACGTCGCGGCGCTGATCACGCTCGAGCTCGACTTCGCCGAGGAGGATGTCGACTTCGCGGACCGCGCCGACCTGGCCGTCCGCCTCGACGCGGCCGACGCCCGCCTCGCCGAGTTGCTCTCGACGGCGCGCCTCGGGGCACTTCTCCGCGACGGCGCGCGCGTCGTGCTCGCCGGGCGGCCCAACGCGGGCAAGTCCACGCTCGCCAACGCGCTCGCCGGCCGCGAGCGCTCCATCGTCTCGGACGTCCCGGGCACCACGCGCGACGCCGTCGAGACGGACGTCGAGATCGACGGCTTGCGCGTGCGTCTCGTCGATACCGCGGGCCTGCGGGAGACGGACGACGCGATCGAGGCCGAGGGCACACGCCGCGCCCGACAGGCCCTCGAGTCCGCCGACGCCGTCCTCTACCTCGCCGACGCCGGCGCCGGCCTCGACGCCGACGAACGCGCCGACCTCGACGCGCTCGCCGCGTCCCGCCCGGACCTGCCCGTCCTGCGCGTCGCGAGCCGGTCGGACCGCGTCGCCGCTCCGCACCCGACACTCGTCGGCGCGCTGGCCGTCTCGGGCCGCGACGCTGCGGCCGACCCCGCGCTGCTCGACCCGCTCCGGGCGTCCATCCTCGCCGCCCTCCGCGCCGACGATGCGACCGACGATGCCCGCGCCGTCAACGAGCGCCACCGCGCCTGCCTCGCCGACGCGCAGGCGGCCGTCCACCGGGCGCAGGCCGCGCTCGCGCGCGGGACAGACGCGGACCTGCTCGCGCTCGACCTCCGCGACGCGCTCCACGCCCTCGGCCTCGTCACGGGTGCCGTCACGGCGGACGACGTCCTCGGGGCCGTCTTCTCGCGCTTCTGCATCGGCAAGTAGCCGACGCTACGCCAGCGCCAGCGCCTCCGGCGCGCGCTCCATGTGCACCGACGCGTTCGCGTACGTCAGCCGCCACGTGTCGAGCTGCTCCTCGGTCAGCCGGTCGATCAGCGCCGCGACCTCGTCGATCGACTCGTCGACGTCGGCGAAGAGCAGGCGGATCGTCTCGGGGTCGGGCCTCTCCGAGACCCACATCTTCATCGCCGCGAGCTGGTTCAGCACCTGGTCGCGCAGCATCTCGCGGACCTCGACGATGACCTGGCTGCGCAGTGAGCGCTCACGGCGGCTGTTGGCCCACGCGATGAGGCCGTGGATCAGGCCGATCGCGATCGCCGTCGCGAAGATGGCCACGGCGACCGGCACGTCCCGCAGTGACATCACCCCGGCCATCGTGACGAACCCGGCCGTCAGCACGACGACGTAGATCTCGACGCGCCGGACGAGATGACGAGTGACGGGAGAGGCGGCCTGCATGCATATCGAGATTGACACGTCAAACGGAATCGGATGCATCGGGGCATCTTTCAGTCAGCGCGCCGGATGGGGGCGTCTGCGTTGCGCCAGAACCGAGTGAACCGAACCTGTCGGGCGCATGAGTGAGCCACGTGGCTGCGCTGGCGCTCTGCGCAAACGGCCGACGTGGAGATCGGTGAACGGCTGACGGTGTAGCGCGGCCGACCCGCCTACGTTTCGGGCGTGTCCATCCGGTCTTTCGATGACGATGCTCCACGCGGCCCTCGGTACCCCGATCTGCACGCCGTCCGATGCTCGCCTCGGTCCGGTCGAGACGCGCCTCATGGCGGCCCTCTTCGACGCCGACGGCGCGACCGAGAGCGCGCGCTATCACGCCCACGCTCGACGCGCTGACCCGGCGCGGACTCGTCGACCAGGCCGCGAGCCGCGTCTGGTTGACCGCCGGCGGCTTCGCGCTCCGCCGCGCGACCGGTCCGGGACGGCCGGCCGATGCCGGACCGCGGTCGTAGGATGCCGGGCCCGCCCCGCCCACGACTGCGCCCCCGTGATCAAGCTGTTCCTCGCCGACATCGACGGCTGCCTCTCCGAGCCGTACCGCCCGTTCCGCCTCGATGCCTTCGCCCGCCTGCGCGCCCACGTCGAGCGCGCCGAGACGGACGCGGGCGTGCCGCGCTTCGGCCTGTGCTCGGGCCGCAGCTACGCCTACGTCGAGGCGACGGCGCAGGCCGTCGGCGTCCGCGCGCCGGTCCTGTTCGAGAGCGGCGGCGGCCGCTTCGACCTGCCCGCCGCGCGCATCACGTGGCACCCGGACCTCACGCCGGCCGTCGAGGCCGAGCTCGCGGCCGTCCGCGGGTTCATGACCGCGACCGTCGTCCCGCGCGCCGAGACCGTCTCGTACGACTACGGCAAGCGCGCGCAGGCCGGCATCGTCAGCCCCGTCGTCGGCGAGTGCGACGCGTTTCTGCCCGAGATCGAGGCGTTCGTCGCCGCGCACACGCCCGCGCTCGTCGCCTACCGGACGCCGTACTCGGTCGACGTCGTCCCGCGCGCGCTGACGAAGGTGCGCGCGATCGAGTGGCTGGCCGGGCAGGAGGGGCTCTCGATGGACGAGATCGCCTTCGTCGGCGACACCGTCGGCGACGCGGCGGCGCTGCGGGCGGTCGGGGCCGGCTTCGCGCCCGCCAACGCCGATGCCGAGGCCCGAGCGGCCGCGACCGTCGTCACGCGCGGGGCTGTGCTCGACGGCGTCGAGGAGGCGTTCGCGATGTGTCTGGCCGCGAACGGGGCGTGACCGGGCGCCGCCGGATGCTCTTTTCGGTGCCCTTCGTGCGCTCGGGGTTTGATCTCGCGTTGGTGCTGCCGATACCTTGGCGCCCCACCGCAGGCCCGATGCGCACCGTCCCGACCCGTCTCCGCTCGTTCGCTGTCGCTGCCGCCCTCCTCATCGGGCCGGCCGCCGTGGCACAGCCGGCGGCCACGTCGAGCACGGGCGGCCCGAGCCTCGCCTCGGACCGTGCGCACGCGGCCCGCACGCCGCGCTCGCCCGACGCCGCGACGGCGCCGGCGTTCTACGTCGTCGCGGCCGGCACGTCGATGCGCCGCACGCCTTCGGCGACGGCCCCGGCCGTCGAAACGCTGCGGCTGCGCGAGGGCGTCCGCGTGCTCGGCGACACGCTCGCCGGCGGCCGCCAGTGGGCCCGCGTCGCCTTCGGCGGCAGCCGCGGCTACGTCCCCGCCGAGGCGCTCTCGAACGTCTGGATCCGCGTCGACAAGTCCGACCGGACGCTCTACGTCTACCACGGCGCCGAGCTCGTCCGCACGCTCCCCGCCGACGTCGCCGTCTCCGACGGCGACAAGGTGCGCCGCTCGGGGCAGGACGAGCGCGAGCACTGGCGCATGCCCGAGGGCGTCTTCTACGTCGTCGGCCGCAACGACCGCTCGTCGTACTACCGCGCCTTCGTGCTGTCGTACCCGGACCCGGTCCACGCGCTGCGCGGCCTCGAACAGGGGCTGATCACCGAGGCGACGTACCAGGCCATCGTCCGCGCCGACGCCGACGGCGTCGCGCCGCCGATGGGCACGTCGCTCGGCGGCCTCATCGAGGTCCACGGCTCGGGCTCGGGTCGCCGCGAGGCGTGGACGCGCGGCTGCGTCGCACTCCGCAACGTCCACATGGACGACCTGTGGGACATCGTGCAGGTCGGGACGCCGGTCGTGATCGAGCCGTAAGGGCACGCCGCCGGGGCTTGACGGCCGACGGGTTCGGGCGGGATGTTGCCGGCCCACACCCGCACGCCGCTCCATGTCCCGTTTCGCTCTCGCATTCGCCCTCCTCGCCACGCTCTCCGCCTGCGACAGGTCTGGCCCCGATTCGGCATTCGACGGACTCTCGGGCAACCCCGCGCTGCTCGCCGGGACGTGGACGTGGGAGCGCACGACGAACTGCGGCGACGGCTCCGGGGGCTGCACCGACACGACGCCTGCCTCGACCGGGCGCGCCGAGACGCTCACGTTCACGCACACGCCCGAGGCGGCGTTGCAGGACGGAACCGTCGCCGGCTACTTCAACGGCTCTGCGCTCGACCTTACGCCGTACCAGGTCATCACGGCCGTGATCGACTATGCGGACCGGTCCGAAGGGGTCTACTTCCTGTCGCTCGAGACCCGTGGGCAGGTTCGGTTTGGCGTATCGGCCGACCGCCTCGTGATCTCGGATGCCGCCGTCGACGGTCCGACAACGACGTATCGCCGGCGGCGCTAGCTCTTCAACCAGGTGCTCCGGATGGGTGCGCCAGACCAGGTTTTTCTCGCCCCTCCGGAAAGAGATGTCCGGCAGGACAGAGAGGGGCGAGCAGCGAGAGGCCAGAGGCGACGTGACGCTGCGCTAGCGCAACACCGCCCGGCGGCGGGGCGTACCCGGACCGTGCCCACGCCCCACCCGATGACCGCCTCCTTCCGCCGCGCGGCCGTTCTCCTCGCCGCGTTGCTCGCCGCCCTGCTCGCCGCGTTGCCCGCGTTCGCGCAGCGCGCGCCCGGCGTCCCGACGCTCACCGGGCGGGGCCCGGTCGTCCACGTCACCGTCGACGGGATGGTGGACAACGCGCTCGCGCAGCGCATCGCGCGCGCCGTGGACCAGGCCGAGGCGACCGGCGCGTCCGCCCTCGTCGTCCGCGTGGACACCTACGGCGGCCTTCTCGACGCCGCCGACGCCATCCGCACGACGCTGCTCGAGGCCGACGTCCCGGTCGTCGCCGTCGTGGACCACAATGCGGCCTCGGCCGGCGCGCTCATCACGTACGCCGCCGACACGATCGTGATGGTGCCCGGCGCGTCGATGGGCGCGGCGACGGCCGTCGACGGCGAGGGCGAGGCCGCGCCGGAGAAGATCCAGAGCTACACGCGCGGCCTCATGCGCGCCACGGCTGAGGCCAACGGCCGCGACCCGCGCATCGCCGAGGCCATGGTGGACCCGCGGCTCGGCGTGCCCGGCACACTCGAGGCGGGCCGCCTCGTGACGCTCTCCGCGCAGGAGGCCCTCCGCCTCGGCGTCGCCGACGCCGTGCTGCCGTCCGTCGACGCCGCCGTGGCGGCGGTCGGGCTCGCAGACCGGCCGCAGGTGACGTTCGGGACGAGCCCGGCCGAGCGTCTGCTCCGCGTGCTCGGCTCGCCGGCCGTCGCGGCCGTCCTGCTGATGCTGATCGTCGGCGGCCTCTTCTTCGAGATGCAGGCGCCCGGGCTGGGCGTCGCCGGGGCCGTCGCGGCCGGGGCCGCGCTGCTCTTCTTCGCGCCGCACTACCTGCTCGGCCTCGCCGAGTCGTGGGAACTGGTGCTGTTCGGCGTCGGCCTCGTCCTGCTGATCCTGGAGGTGTTCGTGATCCCCGGCTTCGGCGTCGCCGGCATCTCGGGCATCGTGCTCGTGCTGGTGAGCCTCGTGCTGGCGCTCGTCCCGAACGCGGGCCTCGACATGCCCGCGTTCCACCTGCTCGCGCGCGGCGTCGGCACGCTCGGCGCGGCCCTCGTGCTGACGGTCCTGCTCGGGGTGTCGGTCGCGCGCTGGATGCCGCGCTCGTCGCGCCTCAACCGCCTCGTCCTGATGCCCGACCTCTCCTCCGCGGACGGCTACACGTCCGCCGACACCGACCACGAGCTCGTCGGGCAGCGCGGGACGGCGGCGACGCCGCTGCGCCCGTCCGGCGTCGCGCTCATCGCCGACCGCCGCATCGACGTCGTCTCGCAGGGCGCGTTCGTCGCGCCGGGCGCGGCCGTCGAGGTGGTCTCGGCGCGCGGCGCGCGCGTCGAGGTCCGCGAAGTCTGACGTGGCGGTTGTAGAAACTCCCTCAACCTCTCCACCCTTCCACCTTTCGACCCTCCCCCCCGTGGAACTGCTGCTGCCCATCGCCCTCGTCCTCGTCGGGCTCGTGCTCGTGATCGTCGAGGTCAAGCTCGTGCCCGGCACGCACGTCATCGGCGTCGCGGGCATGCTCGGGATGGCCGTCGGCATCGTGATCGCGTTCGTCGAGTTCGGCCTCCTCGGCGGGCTGCTCGTGCTCGTCGGGACGGTCGCGGCCGCGGCCGGGCTGCTCTACGTCCTCTGGGAGTCGGGCGCGTGGGACAAGCTCATCCTCACCGACAGCCTCCGGCGCGACGCCGACGCCGACCGCGCGGCGGACGAGACGCGCGCGCGCATCGTCGGGCAGGCCGGGACGGCGGTGACGCCGCTGCGCCCGTCGGGCGTGGCCGAGATCGGCGGCGAGCGCCTCGAGGTCACGACGGAGGGCGCGTTCGTCGCCGCCGGCAGCCGCCTGCGCGTCGTCGCCATCGACCGCCGCCGGACGATCGTCCGCCTCGACGATGCCCGGACGGATGCTCCCGAGCCTGCGTGATTTAGGAACCGCGCCCGGGGTCGGGCGGGTAAAGGGGATCCACTCTCCATCTCCCATCATGGCCTCGTTTCTCTGTGCCGTCGCCGCCCGCGACGCAATGCCCCGCGCCTTCGCCCTCGTCGAGCAGTCCGGCGATGCGGCCGCGCCGTCCTACACGGTCCGCGTCCTGCGCGCTCTCGACGCCGGCGACCCGATCGCCGACCTTCTCGCAGCGGCTGCGGCCGACGAGCAGACGGCTGGCAACGTCCGCTTCGTCACGACGGGTGGCCAGAAGGCTGCGGACGCGCTCCACGCGCGCGGGCCCTCCGCCTTCGCCGTCACCGTCGGGCCGCGCGCGACCGACGCCGCGGGCGTCTCGCTGCAGGTGCTCGTGGACACGTTCGAGCGCCTCTACCGCGACGGCGCCGTGACGGTGCCCAACCAGATCGACGCGGGCGCCGTCGCGGCGCTCTACGCCGAGGCCGACCTCGACGCCGCCGCCCCGGGCGGCGACCGCGACCCCGATGGCACGCTCGAGACGGACACGTCGGACGGGCCGAATCCGGCCGTCGTCGAGCAGTCCGGCAGCGCTGCGCCGCTCTCGACCGAGGTCGTCCAGCGCCCGCTCTCGACGGACGAGTTGTCCGCGATGGCCGTCGCCACGAACGTCCGCGTCGGGCGGGTGGCGGCCGCGACGAACGGCCCGGAGCCAGATCTCGGCGAGCACGCCGACACGGCGACGGCGCTCGCGCTCGCCGTCTGGTTCGCCGAGGCCTCGCGCGACGACCTCCTGCCGACCGACAAGGCCGACGAGGCGTCCGCCGCCCGGATGCGCCGGTAAGCCCGGATGCGCTGGTAAGACTGACGGCGCGGCGGAGGAAAGGCCTCCGCCGCGCCTGCTGGCTAGACGTCGCGCTCGACCTCGTCGCGGTTCAGCGACACCTCGATCTCGTTCGAGAAATGGCGGCGGCAGGCGTCGCCGTCCGTCTCGAAGACGTTGATGAGCGCGAACCGGCCGCGCTCGCTCTCGATCGCGAGGCGCGTGAACGTGGCGTCGTCGGCCATCTGCTCGTGCGTCGTCTCGGCGGACGAGATCGTGCCGTGGTACTCGAAGAACGTCGCATACCGCGAGCGGATCGCGTCGCGGCCTTCGGAAACGCCGTCGAGCGCGACGAGCGTCGCGTCGTCGGTGTAGAGGGCGGTGACGGCGTCGGCGTCGCCGTCGAGCAGGGCCTGGAGGTGGCGGTCGGTAAAGGCAGACATGGCGGGAGGGGAGGGGAGCGGACCGAACGGGTGCAGACCGGGCCGCGGTTCCGGGGGCGGAGCTTGCACGCTGCGCGATCTTGCAGGCCCGATCCTCCTCCGACCGATGCCCACCTTCTCACCCGTCCGGTGCGGACTCGCCGCGTTCCTCCTGGCGGCCGCCCCGGCCGCGTTCGCGCAGACTGCCGTTCCGCCCGCCGCCGCGCCCTACGCCGAGGCCGCCGCCCGCATCCGCGCCGCCGCACTCGCGGACTCGGCCGCCTACGACCGCATCGCCGCCATCTCGGACGCCCACGGCTCGCGCCTGAGCGGGTCGGACGCGCTCGAGAACGCGATCGACGACATCCTCGCCCGCATGCGCGCCGACGGGCTCGAGAACGTCCGCGGCCAGCCTGCGCTCGTGCCCGTGTGGATTCGCGGGACGGAGGCGGCGACGCTCATCGGCCCGGCCGGCGAGACGCCGCTCGCGATCCTCGGGCTCGGCGGTAGCGTCGGGACGCCGGGCATCGAGGCGCCGGTGCTCGTCGTGTCGTCGTTCGACGAACTCACGGCGCGGGCGTCCGAGGCAGCAGGCCGTGTCGTCCTCTTCAACGTGCCGTTCACGACCTACGGCGCGACCGTCCGCTACCGCGGCGGCGGGGCGTCGGCGGCGGCGCGCGTCGGGGCGGTGGCTGCCCTGGTGAGGTCCGTCACGCCGCGCTCACTGAGCACGCCCCACACCGGCACGATGCGCTACGCCGAGGGCGTCGAGCGCATCCCGACGGCGGCCGTGACGGTCGAGGCCGCCGAGCGGATGCAGCGCATGCAGGACCGCGGCGAAACCCCCGTCGTGCGCCTGCGCATGGACGCGCACACGATGCCGGACCGCCTCTCGCGCAACATCATCGCCGAGATCCGCGGCCGCGAGCGCCCGGGCGAACTCGTCGTCGCCGGCGGCCACATCGACTCGTGGGACGTCGGGCAGGGCGCGATCGACGACCTCGACGGCTGCGTCGTCGCGTGGGAGGCCGTGCGCGTGCTGCGCCGCCTCGGGCTTCGGCCGCGGCGGACGGTCCAGGTCGCGTGCTGGACGAACGAGGAGAACGGCAGCCGCGGCGGCGAGGCCTTCCGCGACTCGCTCGGCACGGCCGTCGCCGACGTCCAGCTCGCGCTCGAGAGCGACGAGGGCGTCTTCGCGCCGCGCGGCTTCGGCTACACCGGCGCCGCGGGCGGGATGGAGACGCTCCGCGCGGCCGTCGAGCCGCTCATCCGGGATGCCCTGGAGGCGGAGCCCGCTGCTCAGATCGGCATCGTCTCCGGTGGCGGCGGGGCCGACATCGCGCCGCTGATGCAGGCCGGCGTCCCGGGCCTGAGCCTCAACACGGCCAACGAGGACTATTTCTGGTACCACCACACAGAGGCGGACACGGTCGACAAGCTGAACCCGCACGACCTCGCGCGCGCCGTCGCCGCGACGGCCGTGCTGATGTACGTCGCCGCCGAGATGCCCGAGCGCCTGCCGCACGGCGCGCCGTGACGGACGGGGATACGGGATGAGGGATACGGGATCGGGGAATCCAGTCTGCTCATCCCGTATCCCATATGCCCCATCCCCACTCCGTTACGCCGCCGTCAGCGCGGCCTCGACGAACGGCGCGTAGGCCGCCATGACCGTCTCGCGGGCGGCGTCCGACAACTCGACGAGCGGCAGGCGGACGTGCGGGTCCATCCGGCCCATCACGCCCAGGACCGCCTTGACGGGGACGGGGTTGGCCTCGGTGAAGCTCGCCCGCATCGCCGCGAGCAGGAGGAAGTGGAGCGCGCGGGCGCTCGACAGGTCGTCGGCCATCGCGCGGCGGACGAGCTCGGCCGTCGCGCCGGGGACGGCGTTGGCGCAGACCGAGATGAGGCCGTCCGCGCCGAGCGCGATCGTCGGGAGCGCGAGGTCGTCGTCGCCCGAGTAGACCGCGAAGCCCTCGGGGCGGCCCGCGAGGATGTCGGCGATCTGGTTGAGGTCGCCCGACGCCTCCTTGGTCCCGACGACGCTGGGCACGGCGTCGGCGAGGGCGAGCTGGGTGTCGGCGCGGACGTTCTGGCCGGTCCGGCCGGGGACGTTGTAGAAGATGACCGGGCAGTCCGTCGCGTCGGCGATGGCCGAGACGTGGGCGACGAGCCCGGCCGGCGTCGGCTTGTTGTAGTACGGGCTGACGACGAGCAGGCCGTCCGCCCCTGCGTCCGCCGCCGCACGCGAGAAGGCGACCGACTGCGCGGTGTCGTTGGTCCCGGACCCGACGACGACCGGCACGCGCCCGGCGACGTGCGCGACGCACAGCTCGACGAGCCGCTGCCGTTCGTCCGCGGTCACGGTCGGGTTCTCGCCCGTCGTGCCCAGCACG
Source organism: Rhodothermales bacterium (assembly GCA_038233965.1). Lineage (GTDB taxonomy): Bacteria > Bacteroidota > Rhodothermia > Rhodothermales > Rubricoccaceae > DASVSE01. The sequence continues at coordinate 20,397 of JBBSUZ010000001.1, forward strand.
ACGACGGCCTCGACGCCGGCGTGGTGGCCCATGCCCGGCGTCTCGGAGCCGCCGATGACGTCGTCGAGCAGGCGGCGGAAGGCGGCGGCGTCGACGGCGCCGTCGGGCGTGAACGGGGTGACGAGCGCGGGCGCAGTGCCGCGGAAGACGGGCTGGCGGGACATCGGCGTGGAGCGTGTGGGGCAGCAAGATCGTACCCTGTCGCCCCGGCGCGGGTCCCGCCCCCACGCCCCATCCGCCATGCTCTGGACCTCGATCCACGACTGGTTCTTCGGCCTCGGGGCCGCCTACGGCGTCGATCCGGTCGTCTTCGGCGCGATCTACGTCGGCGCGATCCCGTTTTTCACGCTCTCGCTCGGGCTCGTCGTGCGCAACCTGCGGCGCGGGACGTCGCCGGTCGGGCCCGCGCTCGCAGCGGCGTTCTTCTTCGTCTCGGCGTACCTGTACCTGCTCGTCGTCGGGCACGACATCCCGGCGTGGGTCTACGTCGTCGTCGCGGCGATGCTCGTCGGCGGCGCGTGGTCCGCCGTGCGGAAGGTCCGCGCCCGGACGTCTGCGTGAGTGATGCGGTACGGCGTTCGAGGTTCTGGGTACGCCGTGACCCTGAACCTCGACCCCCGCACCGTCCTAGCCCACCGATTCGAGGACGTCGTCGAGGGTGAAGAAGCCCGTCCGGCCCTGCACCCACTCGGCCGCGGTGACGGCCCCGGCGGCGAAGGCGCGGCGGTCGGTCGCGCGGTGCGTGATCAGGATCTGGTCCACCGCCGACTCGAGCCCGACCGTGTGCTCGCCCGCGACGCGCCCGGCGCGCGTGCTCGTCACGTGGAGCGCGGCGGGGTCGATGCGCCCGTGGACGGTCTCGGACTCGACGCGCGTCTTGCGGTCGAGCCCGGCGACGAGCTCCTCGGCGAGGCGCAGCGCCGTGCCGGAGGGGCTGTCGAGCTTGGCTGTGTGGTGGACCTCGTGGACGTACGCGTCGTAGCCGCCGGCCTCGACGCTGCCGAGGCGGTCGAGCAGCGGCATCAGCCCGCGCAGTGCGCGCACGACGAGCGCGACGCCGAGCGAGAAGTTCGGCGCCCACACGACGGCCCCGCCGCCGGCGTCGACGCGCGCGGCGATGCGGTCGAGGTCCGCCGTCCAGCCCGTCGTCCCGACGACCGCGCGCAGTCCGCCGTCGGCGTAGCGCTCGAGGTGGGCGATCGCGACGGACGGGTCGGAGAAGTCGACGAGCACGTCGACGCCGGCGAGGTCGGCGGCGGTGGCGTCGAGGAACGGGCGGTCGGCGTCGAAGCGGGCGGCGACGGCGTGGCCGCGCTCCTCAGCGACGGCGGCGACGGCCTGGCCCATCCGGCCGGTTCCGACGAGGGCGATGGTCATGGGGGATGGGGGATGGGGGATGGGGGATGGGGGATGGGGGATTCGACCGGGACGTCCCCGTTTGTTCCGATCCCGAGGCCGTAGAGACGTCCCGCTGGGGCGTCTTCGGCCTGACGTGGACGTCACCGCATGGCTTCGGCGGCGCGCACGATGTCCGCGAGAACGACCGCCGCCGTGATGTCGGCAGACGCGCCGGGGCCGCGGACGACGAGCGGCGTCGCGCCGGTGCGCGCGGTGTGGAAGGCGACGGCGACCTCGGGCCCGCGCAGGCCCGCGAGCGGCGAGCCGGGCGGGACGGCCTCGACGGCGGCGCGGATCGACCCGTCGGCGTCTAGGCGGGCGACGAGCTGGAGGTCGCCGCTCGCGGCGCGCGCGGCCCAGCCGGCGTCGGCCTCGGGGAGGCGCTGCCAGAAGACGTCGAGCGGGACGTCGGCGAGGCCGTCGGGCACGAGGGACTCGACCGGCGCCGCCTCGGCGTCCGGCGCGAGGCCGAGCTCGCGGGCGAGGAGGGCCAGCTTGCGCGCGACGTCGCGCCCCGAGAGGTCGTCGCGGACGTCCGGCTCGGCGTAGCCCAGGTCGCGCGCCTCGCGGACCGCCTCGGAGAACGCGGCGCCCTCGCGCAGGCGGCTCATCACGAACGCGACCGTCCCCGAGAGGACGCCCTCGACGGCGCGGACCGTGTCGCCCGTCCGGACGAGGTCGCGCAGGCGCGACACGACGCCGAGCCCGGCCCCGACGGCGGCGTCGTAGAGGTACGGGGCCTCGGCGTCGCGGGCGGCGGCGTGCGCGCTCGCCCACGCCGCTGCGGGCCGGGCGGCGGCGGCCTTGTTGGGCGTCACGACGGCCACGCCGAGCCCGAGCCAGTCGGCATGACGGGCCGCGACGGCGGCGCTCGCCGTCGCGGCCACGACGACGATGCGGTCGAGGCGGGCGTCGGCGAGGTGCGCCGTGAGTGCGTCGAGGTCGGCCCCAGGCGCGTCGTCCAGCGTTGTCGAGGCCAGGCCGGCGTCGTTCCACGCGAGCCGCCGCGAGTCCATCACGCCGACGACGCGCAGGTTGAGGCCGGCCTCGCGCAGGCGCGGGCCTTCCGACTCCAGCAGGTCCAGCACGCGGCGGCCCAGGCGGCCGGTCCCGACCACGACGACGTGCGCGCGGAGGCGTCGGCACGCGAACGCCTCGTGGAGCGCGCGGACGGCTGCGGGGGCGTCCGCATCGGCGACGACGGCCGAGAGCGTGTGGTCGCCGCCGCCCTGCGCGAGCGCGCGGGCGTTGACGCGGGCGCGGCCGAGCGTCGAGAACATGCGCCCGCCGAGGCCGGGCGCGTCGTGGACGAACGCGCCGACGGCGGCGACGACGGCCGCGCCGCCCTCGGCCGTTACCCCGAGGACGTCGCCGCGTTCGATCTCGCGGGCGAGGGCCCGCTCCAGCGTCGCCACGACACCGGCGGCGTCCTGCTCGCGGACGGCCAGCCCGAGCGAGCCCTCAGCCGATGCCTGCGCGACGAGGTAGACCGGGACGCCCGCGAGCGGCGCGAAGACGCGCGCGGCGAGGTCCGCGACCTCGAGCACGCTGGCCCCGACGACGCGGACGAGCGCGACGTTGCGGACCGCCGTCAGCGCCTTGATCCGCGCCTCGCCGGGCTCAGCCGGTCCGACGCGCGTGCCCGCGCCGCCCGGGTTCATCGTGTTGGCGATGCGCAGCGGGATGCCAGCCGCGACGAGCGGGCGCATCGTGCGCGGGTGGAGCACCTTGGCGCCGAAGTGCGCGAGCTCGGCGGCCTCCTCGTAGCTCAGACGCGGCAACGAGAACGCCTCCGGCACGACGCGCGGGTCTGCGGAGAGCACGCCGTCAACGTCGGTCCAGATGACGCACTCGGTGGCGTCGAGCGCGCCGGCGAGGATCGTCGCCGTGTAGTCGCTCCCCGAGCGGCCGAGCGTCGTCGTGACGCCGTCGGCGGTCGCGGCGACGAAGCCGGTGACGACGGCGACGGCCGCCTCGCCTGCCGATGCGAAGGCGGCGTCGAGCGCGTCGCGGACGAGCCGGCGGGTCTCGGGCGTGTCGACCGTCGCCTCGCCGAAGCGGTCGTCGGTGCGCACGAAGGCCGTCGCGTCGAGGGCGACGGCCGGGTGGCCGGCGGCGCGGAAGGCGGCGGCGAGGACGGGCACAGACGCCCGCTCGCCGGCCGAGATCACGGCGTCGCGCACGCGCGGCGTGCACTCGCGCAGCAGCGACACGCCGTGCAGCAGGTCCGCGACCTCGCCGAAGAGGGCGTCGTGGAGCGCGTCGACGCTCGCCGCCTCGGCCGGAAGCACGAGCTCGGCCACAGCCGCCCGGTGCCGCTCGCGGACCTCGGCGAGCACGCCGCGCCACGCCTCGTCGCGCACCACAGCCGCGTCGACGGCGGCGATGAGGCGGTCCGTGACGCCCCCGAACGCCGACGACACGACGACGCGGCGGACGGTAGCCGGCGTGGCGAGACTCAGCCGGACGACCTCGCGCACGCGCGCAGGCGTCCCGACGGAGGTGCCGCCGAACTTGGCGACCTGCACCGGAGGGCGCGGAGGAGCGGGAAGCGGATCAGTCGGGTCGGGCACGGGCGGCGGGAGCGGGGCGTCGGCAAGCTATCCCGCGCCGGCGGCGCGTCTTCGCCGGGGCTCCATTGACGGGCTCGGCGCGGCCCCGCTATCTTCGCGGCCCGCCCGGACGTCCGGACGGGCTCGTCGGGGCGTTAGCTCAGTTGGTAGAGCGCTTCAATGGCATTGAAGAGGTCAGCGGTTCGACTCCGCTACGCTCCACGCAAGGAAACGGCCTCTGCGGTATCGCGGAGGCCGTTTCCTTTTGGATGAACGCTCGCTGCCTGGTTGCCACCTGGCTGGATCACGGCAAGACGGTGCGCGAAGCTGCGGTTCGGTGCGTCCATCTGGTCCTCAATGTTGTAGAGGTTGCCTTCGGTTGCACAACGGGCGCGTTGGGGCGGCCTCCTGATGTGGCTCGCTCACGCTGCTTGCCAAACGACTGGGCCAGCGTCGGCGAGAGGGTCGTGTCTGCGGGGCCCCGGGGACGGCGTCCCGGCGGAGGCCTCAGCGGGCGACTCGCCGGCCGGCCCGAGCGCGAGGTCGAGCATCCGCATGATGCCCGAGTAGATCGTCCTGGAGTGCTCAACCTCGAACGCCGCGGCGACGTGCGTCGCGGCCGCGTCGAGCCAGAGGACGTCGATGAGGCGGACCGCGTCGGCGCCCGGGGCGTCGCGGAGCGCGTCCGGCAGCGCCGCCAGGCAGCCGTCGGCGAGGCGCCCGCCGGCGTAGGCCCGCGAGCGGTCGTTGGACGCGATCCAGACCGAGAAGCCGAGCGCGCGGCCGCGTTCGCCTCGCGCGCCGCCGCCTCGCGGACCCGCCCGAGGTCAGCCTGCGCCTCGGGGGCGTCCGCGATGGGCGGGGCCGAGTAGCGTCCCGACCCGACGTCGAAGAGGAGCCCGGCGACGGCGCAGAGGTCGTTCGAGAGCAGGTCCCGGTGGAGCGCGTTGCGGCGCAGGATGCCCTCGCGCATCTCGAGGTAGTGGTCCCACCGGCCGAGCTTCACCGAGGCGCCTGTGAGCGCGTTGTAGCCGTTCACGATGGCCGTGTTAAACGGCGGCGTGAGCGTCGGGTGGAGGAAGTAGAGCTGGTTGGCCGCGGCCGGGCCGAGCCCTTGACCTTGCGCTCGTCGAGGCGCCGGATCGAGGCGACGAGCGCCTCGGCGGTCGAGCAGCACGCGCAGGCGTCGAGAAAGGCGCCGAACGCCTGCTGGTTGCCGCGGTCCTCGTAGATGTCCGGGATGCGCATCTTCGGCTTCCAGAGGAAGGCGTGGTCCGCGCCGCGGAAGATCTGCCGCTGCTCGGCGACCGAGTGGACGACGGTCTCGAGCGACGAGCCCTTATAGGCGTTGCCGAACGTGCCGGCCTCGATCTCGGCGACGACCTGCGCGATGCTGTGGCGGATCGAGCGGGAGTTCTTGATCCGCTCGGGCCAGAGAAACCACGACTGGTGAGTCGCGCCGGGGTCGTCGCGCCAGCGCTGGATGAGCGCGCGGACGGCGGCGTCGTGCCGCATGGAGGGATGGGAAAAGGTCGCCGAAAGTAAAGGCGGGCTCAGGAGCCGTGGTGCGCGAATACCGTCGTGCCGGCGTCGGTGAGCAGGAGCACGTCATAGGGCTGGACCGTGTCGCCCTGCTCCATGCCGGGCGAGCCGAGCGGCATCCCCGGCACGGCGAGGCCGCGGGCGTCGGGGCGCTCGGTGAGCAGCCGCTCGATGTCCTCGACCGGGACGTGCCCCTCGACGACGTAGCCGTCCACGATGGCCGTGTGGCACGAGCGGGCCTCGGCCGGGACGCCGTTCGCGTCCTTCACCTCGGTGATGTCGTCGCGGTCGATGGTCTCGACCGGGAAGCCGCGCGCGCGGAGGTGCTCCGTCCACGAGGCGCAGCAGCCGCACGTGGGCGACTTGTACACGACGACGGTGGGAAGCGACGGATCTGGAGCGACGGATGCGACCGGGACGGTGGGCGTCGAGGCGGCAGGCGCCGGAGCGCTTTCCGGCGCCGCGTCCGGGGAGCACGCGGCGAGCAAGAGCGGAAGAGCGGCGAGGGCAGTGAAGCGGGTCATCGGTGGCGCGGCTGAGCCGCGGTGTGGAGAGAACCAGTGTGGAGAGAATCAGAGAGAGTCGTGGGCGCTCGCCGCGGGGGCGAGGGGTTCGAAGGCCAGGTCGGGCGCCGCGAGGCCGTCCCCCGACGCCTCCTCGCGGAGCGCGCGGCGCAGCCGGCGGCCCTGAACGACGGCGTAGAGGGCGGGAATCATCACGAGCGTGTGGACGGTCGACGTGATCAGCCCGCCGACCATCGGCGTCGCGATCCGCTGCATCACCTCGGCGCCCGTGCCCGTCCCGAACATCACCGGCACGAGCCCGATGATCGTCGTGAAGACGGTCATGAGCTTCGGCCGGACGCGGTCGACGGCGCCCTCTTCGAGGGCCGCTTTGAGGCGCGGGACGGACGTGAGCCGGCCCGTCCGCTGGTACCGCTTGACGGCCTCGTCGAGGTAGACGTGCATCACGACGCCCGTCTCGGCCGCCAGCCCGGCGACGGCGATGAGCCCGACGCCGACCGCGATCGAGAAGTTGTAGCCCAAGGCCAGCATCAGCCAGACCGCGCCGACGAGCGCGAACGGCAGCGGGATCATGAGCAGGAGCGCCTCGGTCGCGCTCCGGAAGTGCAGGAAGAGCAGCAGGAAGATGAACGCGAGCGCGACCGGCACCAGGACCGCGAGGCGCCGGTTGGCGCGCTCCAAGAACTCGTACTGCCCGCTCCACTTCAGCGAGTAGCCCGGCGGCAGCGTCACGCGGGCCTCGACGGCCGCGCGGGCGTCCTGCACGTACGTGCCGACGTCGGCGCCGTCGTTGAGGTCGACGTACACCCAGGCGTTGGGCCGGGCGTTCTCGGACTTGATCATCGGCGGGCCGGCCGCGAAGCGGAACGAGGCGAGCTGCCCGAGCGGCACGCTCGCGCCGCCCGGCACAGGCACGAGCACGCGCCGGAGCGCCGGCAGGTCGGAGCGCAATCCCTGCGGGTAGCGGACCGTCACGCCGTAGCGCTCCAGCCCCTCGACGGTCGTGGTCACCATCATCCCGCCGACGGCGACGGCCAGCACGTCCTGCACGTCGCCCGACGTGAGCCCGTAGCGCGCCGCGGCGGCGCGGTCGACCTCGACGTCCAGGAACGAGCCGCCCATGACGCGCTCGGCATAGGCGCTCCGCGTGCCGGGCAGGCCGGCCACGGCCGCCTCGACCTCGCGCCCGAGGCGGTCCAGCACTTCCAGATCTGGCCCGCCGATCTTGATCCCGACCGGCGTCTTGATGCCCGTCGCGAGCATGTCGATGCGCGTCTTGATGGGGCTCGTCCAGGCATTCGTGACGCCCGGAAACTGGACGGCGGCGTCCATCTCGGCCACGAGCGACTCGCGGGTCACGCCGGCTCGCCACTCGGACTCCGGTTTGAGCGTGATCGTCGTCTCGATCATCGAGAGCGGCGCTGGATCTGTCGCCGTGTCCGCGCGGCCGACCTTGCCGAAGACGCGCGCGACCTCGGGGAACGAGGCCAGGATGCGGTCCGAGCGCTGCAAGACGTCCTTGGCCTGCTGCGCCGAGACGCCCGGCAGCATCGTCGGCATGTAGAGCAGGTCGCCTTCCCAGAGCGGCGGCATGAACTCGGAGCCGATCTGCGGGAACGGCACCAGCGTGCGCCCGAGCGTCAGCCGCTGCACGGGCAGGATGGTCAGCAGCAGGAGCGAGAAACCGACCACCAGGACCGTCCGCGGGTGGCGGAGTGTGCCGCGGATAACCGGCCGGTAGACGCGGATGAAGAACGAGGCGATGGGATTGTCGCGCTCGGCGCGGATGCGGCCGCGCACGAAGACGGCCATCAGGGCCGGCACGAGCGTCACCGCGAGGATCGCCGAGGCGGCCATCGAGAACGTCTTCGTGAGCGCGAGCGGCCGGAAGAGGCGGCCCTCGCTGCCTTCGAGCGTGAAGACGGGCAGGAAGCTCACGGTCACGATGAGCAGCGAAAAGAACAGGCTCGGCCCGACCTCCTTCGCGGCCTCGATGACGGCGTACAGCCGCTCGGCCTCGGTCAGTTCTGGCGGGTCGCCCGCGGCACCGTCACCCGAAGCGCCAGGGCGCTTCGCCTCCCGCGCCCGCTCGATGTGCTTGTGCGCGTTCTCGACCATCACGAGGCTCGCGTCCACCATCACGCCGATCGCGATCGCGATGCCGCCGAGGCTCATGATGTTGGCGTTGATGCCGAGGAGCCGCATCACGCCGAGCGCGATCAGGATGCCGATCGGGACCGAGACGACGGCCACGAACGCGCTCCGCACGTGCAGCAGGAACACGAGGACCACGAGCGCGACGACGAACAGCTCCTCCCAGATCTTGGATTTCAGCGTCTCGATGGCGCGCTCGATGAGCCCGCTGCGGTCGTACTCGGGCACGACCTCGACGCCGGCCGGCAGGCCGGCTTGCAACTCGCCGAGGCGCGCCTTGACGGCTTCGATGGTCTCGAGCGCGTTGCCGCCCTGCCGCATCACGATGATGCCGCCGACGACCTCGCCCTGCCCGTCGCCGTCGGCGATGCCGCGGCGCAGCGCGGGCCCGAAGCGCACGTCCGCGACCTGCCCCACCGTCACGGCCGTCCCGTTCTCGGCCTTCACGACCACGCCGCGTACGTCGTCCAGCCCGCGCAGGTAGCCCGTGCCGCGGACGACGAACTCGCGCCCGCTCATCTCCAGCAGCCGCCCGCCGACGTCGCGGTTGCTGCGCCGGATCGCCGAGGCGACCTGCCCGATGGGCACGCCGTAGGCGGCGAGGCGCTGCGGGTCGACCACGACCTGGTACTCGCGCTCGAAGCCGCCGATGGCTGCGACCTCGGCCACGCCCGTCACCGATTGCAGCTCGGGGCGGAGGTAGAAGTCCTGCACGGCGCGGAGCTGCGACAGGTCGTTCGTGCCGGTCGTGTCGCGGAGGCTGTACTCGTAGACCCAGCCGACGCCCGTCGCGTCCGGTCCTAACTCGGGGTCGGCGCCGGCCGGGAGGCGCCCGCGGATCTGCGAGAGCGACTCGAGCACGCGGCTGCGCGCCCAGTAGAGGTCCGTGCCGTCCTCAAAGATGACGTAGACGAAGCTCGTCCCGAACATCGAGTAGCCGCGGACGGTCGCCGCGCCCGGGACCGAGAGCATCGTCGTCGTGAGCGGGTACGTCACCTGCTCCTCGACGACCTGCGGCCCCTGGCCGGCATAGTCGGTGCGGACGATGACCTGGACGTCTGAGAGGTCCGGGAGCGCGTCGACGGGCGTCGTGTAGGCCGCGACGCCGCCGAGCACGGCGACGAGCGCGGTCACAAGACCGACGAGGAGCCGGTTCTCGGCGCTCCACTCGATAAGGCGTTCGAGCATCGTTACGGGGTGGTTGTGCCCGACGGGGCGCTCATGTCCATGCCCGGCATCGAGCCGCCCGAGGCGCCGCCGGACATGCCGGCGATGGCGCTGGACAGGCGGGCCTCGGAGTCGATGAGGAACTGCGCGCTCGTGACCACGCGGTCGCCGACGCTCAGGCCCGAGAGGATGCGCGTGACGCCGCCCGCCTCCTCGCCGACGCGGACCTGGACCGGCCGGAAGCGGCCCTCGCCGAGCGCGACGATCACGACGGCCTCGCCCGGCGCCTCGGCGCCGGTCCGCACGACGGCCTCGCTCGGCACCGTCGGCCCGGCTGCGCCCGCGGCGCCGTAGAGCGTCGCGGTCGCGGTCATGCCCGGCCTCAGGCGCCCTCCTGCGTTGGCGAGCGTGACGCGCGCCGTGCCCGTCCGCGTCGCCGGGTCGACGGTGTCGTACACGAAGTCGACGCGGCCGCGTATCTCCTCGCCGGGCAGCGACGTGACGGCGACGACGGCGCGCGTGCCGGGCTTCACCCAGCCCAGGTCCTGCTCGGGCACGGCCACTTGGAGGTAGACCGCGCCGAGGTTCACGATGTCCATGAGCGGCATCCCCGGTGTGGCCTGCATCCCGTCCGTAACGCGCTTGTTCTGGACCGTCCCCGAGGCCGGCGCGAAGATGGTGACCGTCTCCTGGACGTTCCCCGAGCGTTCGACGGCCGCGATCTGCTGCTGCCCGAGCCCGAACAGGCGCAGCCGCGTCCGCGCCGCCTCGACGAGGCGCTCCGAGCCGGCCCCGCCGTCGAGCAGCGCGCGGTTGCGCGTCGCGAGGAGCAGGTCCTGCTGCGTCGCGACGAGCTCGGGACTGTAGATCTCCAGCAGCGGCTGCCCCTGGCGCACGCGCTGCCCTTCGGTGTCGATGTAGAGACGCTGCACGAAGCCGCCGACGCGCAGCACGACGGTCTCGCGGCCGGTGTCGCGCGCCTCGAACGTGCCCGTCGTGCGGAGGTCGCGCTCGATGCCCTGCGACGCGACGAGCGCCGTGCGGACGCCCATGTTCTGGAGCGTGACGGGGTCGATCTCGACCACGCCGGCCTCGCCACCGCTGACCTTCACCGGCATGAGTTCCATGTTGCAGATCGGGCACAGGCCGGGCCCGTCCTGGACGATCTGCGGGTGCATCCCGTCCTGGTAGACGATGCCGTCGCCGTTCGTATCGAACTGCGCGAGCGGCCCGTCGGCCGCGACCGGCGCCATCTCGTCCGCGTGCGGCGACCGGGTGATGGGGACGTTTGCCGGGGCCAGATCGTCGCGCGTGAGCGCCCAGATGCTCACGGCCACGACGGCGGTCAGGAGGAGGACGCCCGCGACGACGAGCGCGCGGCGGTGCTTCGGGTCGCCCGGCCGCGGAGGGCGCTCGGCGTAGACGTCGGCCGGATCTGGCGCGTCGTCGAGAGCCGCCGGTGGGCCGGGCGGGGGGACGGCCGCGGGGTCCACCGGGTCGCCTGTAGGGTCGCTCGTCATCGGTTCAGAGGGGTCGTCGTGCCGAGGGCACGGGTGAGATCGGCCGCGGCGGCGAGGCGCCGCGCGAGCGCGTCGACGTAGCCGAGCTGGACCTGGAAGCGCGACCGCTCGGCGTCGAGGAAGGCGAGCACGTCGACGGCGCCGGTGGTGTAGCCCGAGAGCACGGACTCGACCGTCACGACCGACTGCGGGAGCAGGACGTCTTCGTAGAGCGCAACTGTCTCCTGTGCGCGGCGCGCGTCGGAGAGCGCGTCCGCGACCTCCGTCCGGACGTCCGTCGCGGCCGCTCGGCGCCGCGCCTCCGTCGCCTGCTGGCGCAGCCGGGCTTCGTCGAGGCGCGCGCGGAGGCGGCCGCGGCCGAGTGGGATGCGGACCGACGCCATGACGCCGAACGCGTCGCGTCCGTCGGCGCTCATCGGGACGCTCGCGTCGCCGACGTCGGTGTAGACGACGCCCACGCCGAGGTCCGGGTAGAACGCCCGCTGCGCGAGGGCAACATCGGCCTCGGCCTCGACGACGGCCGCGTCGGCCGCGGCCACCTCGGGCCGGCGGGCGAGCGCGGCGCTGAGCGCGTCGGCACCCGGCAGGGCTGGCGTCGTAACGACGATGCCCCCGACCGCGAGGTCGGGCTGGTCGAGCAGGCGGGCGAGCGTCTGGACGGCCGAGGCACGGCGCCGGTCGAGGTCCAGCAGGCGCTCGGCGAGGCGCTGGCGTTCGAGCTGGATCTGGAGAATGGACCCCTGCGAGCCGCGGCCGACCTCGTAGCGGACGGCCGCGGCCTCGGTGAACGCGTCGAGGCGCTGCCCGTACGTGCGGACGACGGCCGCTGCCTCCTGCGTCTGGTACAGGTCGGCGAAGGCGAGCGTCGCCATCCGGGCGAGGTCGAGGCCGGTCGCCTCGGCTCGGTACCGCGCGCCCTCGGCGGCGGCGCCCGCGGCGTCGCGGCGGAGGCCGAGCGTGCCGGGCCACGGGAACGGCTGCTCGATCCGCCACTGGCTGCGAAGCGTGCCCCGCGCCGAGTAGACCGGGTAGGGCGCGACCATGACCGAGGCCGTCGGGTCGGGGAGCGCCCCGGCCTGGTCGCCGCGGCGAGCCAGCGCGCGGGCGTCGAGACGTACGGCGGCGAGCGTCGGGTTCTGCGCCGCGACGGCGTCCAGCACGACGTCCAGCCGGAGCGTGTCAGGCGCCTGCGCGTGGGCCGCAGGCGAGAGGGAGGTCGCTGCGACGAGCGCGCAGACGAGCCGCGCGAGACGCGCGGGAGAGGCATGGTCCATGAGAGCGGTCGGATCGGCGGGACGTGCGAGCGCCGGCGACGCGGGCGCAGAACATCAGGGCGTCGATCAGACCTGGAGGACCGAGAGGGCGAGGTGCCGGCGGCCGAGCGGCGGCGGACCTGTGTCGTGGGGACGCGCGTGGACGACCGGGTGCGAGGGGACGCACTCGAATACCTCCGAGACGACGGCCTGCAGTGGCGCGGCCACCGGAGGCGTGAGGGCCGACGGATGCGGGGACGCCGGGGCGAGCGCGCAGCACGCCACGACAGACGGCGCGCCGAGCGAAGCGTCCGGCGTCGGGCACTGCGAGGCCGGGCAGAGGTGCCCGCAGCAGTCTCGCCGGGACGCAGCAGCGCTCGCCTCGGCCGGAGTGGCCGAGAGGGAGACGAGTGCAGCGACGAGGAGCGTCGCCAGCACGCGAGCCGGTCGGGTCGAGAGGGTCACGTCCCAGAGATACGGCGCGCGGCGTGCCAACGTCCCTCGCGAACCTTAAAAGACGCTCAGGTTAGACGCGGTCCACGATCTATTCGTCTCCGCGTCGGTAGACAGAAACCTGTCCGCGACCGGGGTGCCCGTGCCGGCTGGTAACGGTGACGCTCTCGGCGCGTTTGTCCAGGAAAGCCCCCGCCCTCCATGCGACCCGACACGCTCTCTCCGCTTCCCTCCGACTCGCGCCCCGCCGCATCGACCGGCGACGGAGCCGCGTGCCCGCTGCCCGAGTCGGAGCCGACCCATGCCCCGGCCAGCGCCCCGGCCAGCGGCACCGCCGACGCCAGCCTCTCCGAGACGAGTCTCTCCGTCGGCGGGATGACGTGCGCGTCGTGCGTCGGGCGCGTCGAGCGGGCGCTCGCGGGCGTCGACGGCGTCGCGTCGGCCGCGGTCAACCTCGTCACCGAGCGCGCCACCGTCCGATACGACCCGGCGCGCGTGACGCCGGCCGACCTCGCCGAGGCCGTCGAGCGGACGGGCTACGACGTGCGGACCGAGGAGACGACGCTCGCGATCTCGGGCATGACGTGCGCCTCGTGCTCCGGGCGCGTCGAGCGGGCCCTCCTCGCCGTGCCCGGCGTCGTCTCGGCGACGGTCAACCTCGCGACCGAGCGGGCCAGCGTGCGGACCGCGCCCGGCGTCACGGTCGCCGACCTGCGCGCAGCGGTCGAGCGGGCGGGCTACGACGTCATCGAGACGGAAGGCGGCGCCTCGGCGGACGCTGAGGGCGACGCTCGCGAAGCCGAACGTCTCGCGCTGCGGCGGCGCCTGCTCTGGGCGGCCGGCCTCACGCTGCCGCTTGTGCTGGTCGAGATGGTCCCGATGCTCGTGCCGGGCGGCATGGCATGGGTCGAGTCGTTCGTCCCGATGCAGACGCTCTGGCTCGTCATGTTCGCGCTCGGCACGGCCGTCCAGTTCGGGCCGGGCTGGCGCTTTTACAACACGGGCTGGGCGGCCGCGCGCCACGGCTCGCCGGACATGAACACGCTGGTCGCGCTCGGCACGTCGGCCGCCTACGGCTACTCGCTCGTCGCGACGTTCCTGCCGGGCGTGTTGCCGCCCGAGGCGGTCCACGTCTACTACGAGGCGGCCGCGGCGGTCATCACGCTGATCCTGCTCGGCAAGTACCTCGAGGCGAAGGCGAAGGGCCACACGTCCGAGGCGATCCAGCGGCTCGTCGAGCTGCGCCCGGCGACCGCGCGCGTGGTCCGGGGCGGCGTCGAGACCGAGGTCGCGGTCGAGACCGTCGTCGTGGGCGACGTGGTCCGCGTGCGGCCGGGCGAGACCGTCCCCGTCGACGGGACCGTCGCCGAGGGCACGAGCTACGTCGACGAGTCGATGGTGACGGGCGAGCCCGTGCCGGTGCAGAAAGGCGTGGGCGCCGAGGTCGTCGGCGGGACGGTGAACCAGGCCGGGGCGCTGCTCGTGGAGACGACGCGCGTCGGGGCCGACACACTGCTCTCGCAGATCGTGCGGCTCGTGGAAGAGGCGCAGGGCTCCAAGCCGGCCATCCAGGCGCTCGCGGACCGCGTCGTGGCCGTGTTCGTGCCGGCCGTGCTCGTCATCGCCGTCGTCGTGTTCGGTGTGTGGCTCGCGGTCGGGCCCGATCCCGCGTTGACGTACGCGCTCGTCGCTGCGGTGAGCGTGCTCATCATCGCGTGCCCGTGCGCGATGGGCCTCGCGACGCCCGTCTCGGTGATGGTCGGGACGGGCAAGGCGGCCGAGATGGGCGTCCTCTTCCGCACCGGCTCGGCGCTACAGACGCTGTCCGAGGTCCAGATCGTCGCGCTCGACAAGACGGGCACGCTCACCGAGGGCCGGCCGACGCTGACGGACCTGCGCCTCGCGCCCGGTGCCGGCCTGTCCGAGGACGACCTGTTGCGGCTCGTCGCGGCCGCCGAGGGTCCGAGCGAGCACCCGGTCGCGCGCGCCATCGTGACGGCCGCCGAGCGCCTGGGCGCGGCGCCGGCCGTGGCCGGCTTCGAGTCGATCAGCGGCATGGGCGTCCGTGCAACCGTCGAGGAGCGCCGCGTCGAGGTCGGGGCGGACCGCTTCATGGCCTCGCTCGGGCTCGACGTGGCGGGCTTCGAGGCAGACGCTGCGCGCCTCGGCGACGAGGGCAAGACGCCGCTCTACGCCGCCGTGGACGGGCGCCTCGCCGCCGTCCTCGCCGTCGCGGACCCCATCCGGCCGACGACGGCCGAGGCGATCCGCGCGCTCCACGCGCAGGGCCTCC
>JBBSUZ010000002.1:0-34238 GCA_038233965.1 Rhodothermales bacterium
AAGGTTGAAAGGTTGAAAGGTTGAAAGGTTGAAAGGTTGAAAGGTTGAAAGGTTGAAAGGTTGAAAGGTTGAAAGGTTGAAAGGTTGAAAGGTTGAAAATGGTCGGCTGGAATAGTTTCGGCCAATGTGCCACACCAACAAAAACTTGTCATCCTGAACTCGTTTCAGGATCTGTCTTTTGCCTTTTGCTGACGTCTGATAAAACGCAGATCCTGAAACGAGTTCAGGATGACAAGACTGGATGGGGCGGTAGACGTCGGGCGGTGCGTCGGTTGGTTTCGCCCCGCTGCCCGCTGCCCGCTGCCCGCTGCCCGCTGCCCGCTGCCCGCTGCCCGCTGCCCGCTGCCCGCTCGCCGCTCAGACGCCGGCGGCGAGGCGGTCGCCCAGGCTGTGCGGAAGGCCCGCCTCTGTGATCCGCAGGCGCGTCTTCGCGACGTCGTAGTAAACGCGGACGAGCTCGTACGTCGTCGCCTGGGTGTCGAAGAGGCCGAACGAGGCGCGCGGGTCGTGGTCGCGCGGCTGCCCGACGGCGCCGACGTTGATGAGGTAGCGGTGGCCGGGCCGCACGCGGGTGACGCCGATCTGGTTGGAGACGACGGCCGGCTTGTGCGAGTGGCCGACGAAGCAGACGGCCGTGTCGAAGGCACCGAACTGCGTCTGGACAGCCCCGAACGAGTCCAGCCGGTGCCACTCGCCGGGCTCGTCCGGTGAGGCGTGGACGAGCGTCGTGCCCTCGAACGTGGCCGTGAGCGGGAGGCCGGCGAGCCAGTCCATCTGGTCCGGCGAGAGCATGCCGCGCTGCGCGAGCGCCGCCGTCGGGCCGTCAGGCGGCAGAACGGAGAGGCCCTCGTCGCGCGCGACGGCCGCGTCGTGGTTGCCGCGGACCGTGACGGCACAGCGCTCGCGGACGAGGTCCACGCACGCGCCGGGCTCCGGGCCGTAACCGACGACGTCGCCGAGGCAGACGAGCGCGTCGGCTCCGCGGGCGTCCGCCTCGGCGACGACCGCGCTGAGCGCGGCGAGGTTGGCGTGGACATCGGAGAGCACGGCGAGGCGCATCGGGCGTGGGTGTGGAGAGGGATGGCCGGTCGTACCCCGGCGCGGCCCGGCGGTTCGTGAACCTTCCCCGCGAACCGGCCCGTTCCGGCCCTGAGCGAATGTGGCGATCTATCTTGGGTGACTTCTCCTGCGTGTATGCCTGATCCTCGTACGGCCCCTGCTCCGCCTCGGACAGACTCGATCGCCCCGGGCGACGACCCGTTCTACGTCCCTGAGGCTTCCGGGACAGACCTGCGCGATCTCTACGACATCGCGCTCCGGGGCAAGTGGTTTATTCTCGCGGCCATCGTCCTGACGACGGTGCCAGTCGCGGTGTGGTCCTTCGCGCAGCCGTCGCTGTATACGTCGTACGCGGTCATTCTCGTCGATAAGAAGGACGACAACCTCGGCGGGGCGCTTTCGGCGCAGGGCCCCTCCGCGTTCTTTTCGCAGGAGCGCAATCTCGAGAACGAGCTCCTCGTCGTCCGCGAGTCGCTCCCGCTCGCCGACTCAGTCGCGCGCCACCTCGTCGCCGTCCCGTTCGTCCCTGGCACGACCCGTACGCCGACCGTTCTCATCGGCGCTGAGGGCGAGACGATTACCGACGCCCGGACCGTCGCGCTGCGCCTGCAGCAGGGCTTCATCTCGGCCGCGCAGGAGGGCCCCGACGTCGACGCGATTCGTATCTCGGGCGTCTCGACCGATCCGGACGAAGCTGCGTATCTGGCCAACGTGTACGCGGACGCCTTCTCCAGCCTCACCCGTGACCAGAGCCGCGCCGGCGTCTCGGCCTCGCGGACGTTCCTAGAGGGGCAGGTCGCGAAGCGGGGGCAGGAGCTCGCCGGCTACGACGAGGCCGTCCGCGAGTTCATGAACCGCACCGGGGCCGTCGCCCTCGACCAGGAGACGACGCAGCTCGTCGGCCAGATCGCGCAGCTCCAGGCGGACCGCGACGCGGCGAGCGTCCAGATCCAGCTCCAGGAGGCGACGGTGTCGTCGCTCGAGGGCGAGCTCGCGCGCGTCCAGCCGCGCCTCGCCGGCCGTCCCGCAGCCGACCTCGACGGCCAGCTCGTCGCTGCCCAGACGCGCGCGCGCACGTCCCAGACGCGCCTCGACGTCTTCTACAGCCGCAACCCCGAGCTCCGGAGCACGCCCGACGCCGACGTCCCGGAGTTCATCCGCGACCTCCGCCGTGACATCGCCCGCGACGAGGCGAGCATCCGCAGCCTCGCCGGTCAGATCGCGTCGGCCGCTGCTGCTGGTTCGGGCGGCGGACCGGGCGACACGCAGTCCGGCTTTGAACGCCAGGCTCAGCTCCGCGCCCAGATCGCTGATGCCCGCACGGCGCTTGCCGGAGCCGTCGCCTCGCGCGACGCGCTCTCGGCGCGGCTCAGCCAGTATGATAGCGACCTCTCCGCCATCCCGAGCCAGTCGATCGACCTCGCGCGCCTCCAGCGCGACCGAATGTCGGCCGAGCGCCTCTACCAGTCGCTGGACCAGAACCTGCAGGAGGCGCAGGTCACCGAGCAGGGCGAGCTCGGGTACGCGCGTGTGATCCGGCCGGCCTTCACCGCTGCACACCCCTTCGCGCCGAACCGCCTGCGCAACGTCCTGCTCGCGCTCGTCGCCGGCCTGCTCGCCGGCGTCACCTTCGCCGTCGCGCGCGTCCGCCTCGACCACCGCCTCTCGCGGCCGGACGACCTCCAGAAGCTCGGGTACACGCTGCTCGGCACGATCCCGGACTTCTCGTCGATCATCCGCAAGGACTTCGGCGGCAAGGACACCGTCGACGTCGGCGGGCGCGAGATCGACACGCGCCTCGTGACGCTGCTCAACCCGATGGCGACGGCCTCGGAGACGTACCGCGCACTGCGGACGTCCGTCCAGTTCTCGCGGCCCGATGCGCAGGTCCAGACGATCCTCGTGACGAGTGGCAGCCCGGCCGAGGGCAAGTCGGTGACGAGCGCCAACCTCGCGCTCGTGATGGCGCAGGCCGGTAGACGTGTGCTCCTCATCGACTGCGACCTCCGCCGGCCTACGGTCCACAAGAAGTTCGGCCTCAGCCGCGAGCCCGGCCTCAGCCACGCCCTCTTCGCCGAGGGGCCGCTGGACGTCGACGCGCTCGCGCAGCCGGCCGACGACTTCTTCGTGCTGCCGGCCGGCCAGATCGTGCCCAATCCCTCGGAGCTGCTCGGCTCGAAGCGTATGCGCGACTTCATCGAGGACATGCGCGGCCGCTTCGACGTCATCGTGCTCGACGCGCCGCCGGTCCACGCCGCGACCGACGCCGTGCTTCTGTCGACGCAGGCCGACGCGACGGTCGTCGTCGTCCGCGCGGGGCAGACGCGGGACTACGACCTCGAGTCGGCTACGAGCGCGCTCACAGGCGTCGGCGCGCGTCTGATCGGCGTCGTGCTCAACGGCTTCGACATCTCGCAGGCGTACGGCTACAAGTACCGCTATACGTACCGCTACGGCTCGGACTACGCCTACGGCGCCGAGAACCACATCTCTACGGACTGACCGTCCCCACCTGTCCGGCTTCTCCATGTCCGTCCGTCTTTCGCTGCTCGCCGTCCTCATCGTTGCTGCCGTGGCGCCCGCATCGGCGCAGGTGCTCCGCCCGACCGACGAGCGGGCCACGGCCACGACCGCACCGGGCTACTTCACATACCTGCTGCCGGGCGAGCGCTCGACGCAGGTCGTCGTCCTCGGGACCGTCCGCGCGCCGGGCCTCTACGTCGTCTCGGAGGGCACGGACCTCGGTGAACTGCTCGGGCTCGCCGGCGGTCCCTATGCAGGACCGATCTCGAACGAGGTTGAGCGGACGACGACCATCCGCCTTTTTCGCGCGAGCGCCGGCGGCACGCGCGAGGCCATCTACGAGCGCACTGACGAGGCCTTCGCCCGCGACGCCGACGGCTTCCCGGTGCTCCGCGACGGCGACACGGTCGAGGTGACGACGGTCGAGCGCCGCCTACGGACCTACCGCGACACGCTGACGCTCATCGGCGGCATCTCGACGGCCGTGATCGCGGTGATCCAGATCGTCAACATCTTTCGGTAGCCGGGGCATGGGTCACCCTCGGTGAGGGTGGCCTGCCGGATGCACTCTCCACTCCAGATTTCAATGTCCGCCCTCTCCGATCTTCTCGCCCGCATCGAACACCGCGAGGCTACCGTCGCCGTCGTCGGGATGGGCTATGTGGGCCTGCCGCTCGCCGTCGTCTTCGCCGAGGCGGGCCTGCGCGTCGTCGGGCTTGATGTCAGCCAGGCGCGGATGGACCAGATCAATGCCGGGGAGAGCTATATCGAGGACATCCCGTCCGAGACCGTCGCCCGTCTCGTGGCGTCCGGCCACCTGCGGGGCTCCGCGGACTTCGCGGACCTCGGGACGGTCGACGCCATCTCGATCTGCGTCCCGACGCCGCTCTCGAAGACGCGCGACCCCGACGTGAGCTACATCGCCGCTGCGACCGAGCAGATCGCCACATACATCAAGCCCGGCCAGACGATCATCCTCGAGTCCACGACGTACCCTGGCACGACGCGCGAGGTGATCCTGCCCGCGCTCGAGGCCGGCGGGCTCGTCTGCGGCGAGGACTTCTTCCTCGCGTTCAGCCCCGAGCGCGTCGATCCGGGCCGCGAGGACTACACGACCAAGAACACGCCCAAAGTCATGGGCGGCGTCACCCCAGCGTGCGTCGAGGCTGCGACGGCCCTCTACGGCGTCGCCATCGACACGCTCGTGCCGGTCTCGTCGCCCGAGGCGGCCGAGATGGTAAAGCTGCTTGAGAACACGTTCCGCTCGGTCAACATCGGGCTCGTGAACGAGGTCCTGATCATGTCCGAGAAGCTCGGCCTCGACGCGTGGGAGGTCATCGACGCCGCGGCGACGAAGCCCTTCGGCTTCATGCGCTTCACGCCCGGGCCGGGCCTCGGCGGGCACTGCATCCCGATCGACCCACTTTACCTCTCGTGGAAGATGAAGGCGCTGAGCTACACGGCCCGCTTCATCGAGCTTGCGTCCGAGGTCAACACGGACATGCCGCGCTGGTGGGTCCAGCGCGTGCAGGATGCACTCAACGACGCCGGCAAGGCCGTCAAGGGCTCAGATATCCTCGTCCTCGGCGTCGCCTACAAGAAGGACATCCGGGACATGCGCGAGAGCCCGTCGCTGGACATCATGCGCCTGCTCGTGGAGAAGGGTGCAACCGTCTCGTACCACGACCCGCACGTGCCGACGTTCATCGAGGACGGCGTCGAACACACGTCCGTCACGGACCTCGACGCGGCGCTTGCGGAGGCTGACTGCGTCGTCGTCGCGACCGACCACTCGTCCTACGACTGGGCCGAGATCGTCGCGAAGGCGATCGTGCTCGTGGACACGCGCCACGCGACGGCCCGCGTCGGCGTGCCGGCGTAACGTCTGCATTCTGATGGGGTGCTCCGGGGGGCCTCGGTGGAGATGCGCCACGCACGTCTCTACGGAAATACAGGCACCCCAGCGGGGCGTTTCCACGGGCCGTGATTCTGTCTACCGTTCCTGTTTCTCATGGTCAATTTCGCGCTTACCGGCCTCGCCGGGTACATCGCTCCCCGTCATCTCCAGGCGATCCGCGACACGGGTAACCGCCTCGTTGCGGCCGTTGACCCGCACGACTCGGTCGGGATCATGGACCAGTACTTCCCCGAGGCGTCCTTCTTTACCGAGTTCGAGCGCTTCGACCGGCACCTCGAGAAGCTCCGCCGCGGGCCCGAGAGCGAGCGCGTCTCGTACGTCTCCGTCTGCGCACCGAACCACCTCCACGACGCCCACATCCGTCTCGCGCTGCGGACGGGCGCGGACGCGATCTGCGAGAAGCCGCTCGTGCTCAACCCGTGGAATCTGGACCAGCTCGCCGAGATCGAGGCCGAGTCCGGCCAGCGCGTCTGGACGATCCTGCAACTGCGCGTTCACCCTGCGCTCGTTGCCCTCCGCGAGCGGATCTTGGCCGAGCCTGACCGCCGCCACCAGGTCCGCCTGACCTACGTCACGACGCGCGGCATGTGGTACCGCTACTCGTGGAAGGGCGACGCCCGCAAGTCGGGTGGCGTTGCAACCAACATTGGAGTCCACTTTTTCGACATGCTCCAGTGGCTCTTCGGCGAGGCCGAGGGCATGGCCGTCCACGTGAACGAGCCGGAACGGGCAGCAGGCACGCTCACGCTACCCCACGCCGACGTCCAGTGGTTCATGTCGCTCGACGGCGATGACCTGCCCGAGTCTGTCCGCGGCATCCAGCCGACCTACCGCTCGATCACGGTCGACGGCGAGGAGATCGAGTTCTCGGGCGGCTTCCGCGACCTCCACACGCTCGTCTACGAGCGGACGATGGCCGGCCAGGGCTTCGGCCTCGAGGATGCGCGGCCGTCGATCGCGCTCGTCCACGACATCCGCCACGCGGCACCGACCGGCGCTGACGCTGACGCCCACCCGTTCGTCCGTTCGGCGGACCGGAGCGCTGCGGCGCTCGCGTCGTGAGCGCCACCGATCCGAGCCGGATCACCGCGATGCCGGGCGTCCGCATCCACGAGAGTGCGTACGTGGACGCCGGGGCCGAGATCGGGGAGGGGAGCGCCGTCTGGCACTTCTCGCACGTCCAGGGGGGCGCGCGCATCGGGCGCGGCTGCTCGTTCGGCCAGAACGTCAACGTCGGCACGGACGTCACCATCGGCGACCGCGTGAAGGTCCAGAACAACGTCTCGATCTACACCGGGACGACCGTCGAGGACGAGGTCTTCCTCGGCCCATCGTGCGTGCTGACCAACGTCACGAACCCGCGCAGCCAAGTCGCCCGGCGGTCGCTCTACGAGCCGACACTACTGCGCCGCGGCGCGACCGTTGGCGCCAACGCAACGGTCGTGTGCGGCGTGACGCTCGGGCGCTACTGCTTCATCGCGGCCGGCGCCGTCGTGACCCGCGACGTCCCCGACTACGCCCTCGTCGTCGGCACGCCGGGCCGTCAAGCCGGGTGGATGTCGCGCCACGGCCACCGGCTGACGTTCACGGACGGCCAGGCGACGTGCCCGGAATCGGGCCTGCGCTACCTCGAAGGCGTCGACGCCCGAGGCGCCTACGTCCGCTGCCTGGACCTCGACGAGGACACCCCGTTGCCCGAGGCGCTCGCGGTCGGGACAGCAGACTATGACAGCTTCAAGGGATTGGGGACTGGGGATTAGGGGTTGGCAGAGGCACCGCGCTTCGGCAATCCACCCAACCCCCAATCCCCAATCTCTACCCCCATGATTCCCATCCTCGACCTCGCCCCGCAGCACGACGTGCTCTGGCCCGAACTGTCTGCCGCGTTCGAGCGCGTTGGTAGGTCGGGCGTGTTCATCGGCGGCGCGGAGGTGCTCGCGTTCGAGGCCGAGGTCGCCGCGTTCCTCGGGACGCGCCACGCGGTCGGGCTGAACTCGGGCACGGACGCGCTCGTGATCGCGCTTCGCGCGCTTGGCGTCGGCCTCGGCGACGAGGTGATCACGTCGCCGTTCTCGTTCTTCGCGACCGCCGAGGCGATCTCCAGCGTCGGCGCGACGCCCGTTTTCGCGGACGTCGACGAGTCGACGTTCATGCTCGACCCGGACGCTGCCGAGGCGGCCGTGACGGAGCGGACGCGCGCCATCATCCCGGTGCACCTCTACGGCGGCGTCGCGCAGATGTCGCGGCTCGCAGCCGTGGCCGAGCGCGCCGGCGCAGCGCTCGTTGAGGACTGTGCGCAGTCGTTCGGGGCCGTCTACGCCGGCGACTGCGGTGGCTGCCACGGTGCCTGCTGCGACCCGGTGACGCGCGCTGCCTTCTCCGGTCGGCAGACAGGCACGATCGGGGCCGTCGGCTGCTACTCATTCTTCCCGTCCAAGAACCTCGGCGCCTTCGGCGACGCCGGCCTGCTCGCGACCGATGACGATGCGCTCGCGACCGAGGCGCGCAAGCTCCGCGCCCACGGCGGCCTCAAGAAGTACCACAACGAGGCCGTCGGCTACAACTCGCGGCTTGACGCGCTCCAGGCGGCGCTGCTTCGGGTGAAGCTGCCGCACGTGGCCGAGGCCAACGCGGGCCGCCGCGCTGCCGCCGAGCGCTACGGCGAGATGCTCACGGATATCGCTGGCATCGTCGCGCCCCACGTGACGCCGGGCCACGTCTTCCACCAGTACACGGTCCGCGTGCTGGGCAGTCGCCGCGACGCCGTCCACGACGCGCTCGCCGCGGCGGGTGTGCAGACGATGGTCTACTACCCGATCCCGATCCACCGCCTGCCCGTCTACGCGAGCGCCGGTTACCCGTCGTTCCCCGTCTCCGAGCGCCTCGCGAGCGAGGTCCTGAGTCTGCCCATCGGGCCGATGATCGACGCGACGACGCAGGAGCTGGTCATAGGTGAACTGAAAAAAGTGCTCTGAGGTAGGGGAGAGGTTCTGCCTTCGATCCCCGAACTTTAGACTCCGACCCCCATCTCATTCATGCCCACGCTTCTCGTCACCGGTGGCGCCGGATTCATCGGCTCGGCCCTCGTCCGCCACCTCATCGCCGACACCGACTACCGCGTCGTCAACGTGGACGCGCTGACGTACGCGGGCAACCTCGATTCGGTCGCGGACGCGGCCGAGAGCGACCGCTACACGTTCGAGAACGTCGACATCTGCGACGCCGAGGCGGTCGGGCGGCTGCTCGAGACGCACCGGCCCGACGGCGTCATCCACCTCGCGGCTGAGAGCCACGTCGACCGCTCGATCGACGGGCCGGCGGCGTTCGTCCAGACCAACGTCGTCGGGACGTTCACGCTGCTCGAGGCGGCGCGGCGCCACGCGGCCGAGCATGCGGGCTTCCGGTTTCTGCACGTGTCGACGGATGAGGTCTACGGCACGCTCGGCGACACCGGGCTGTTCACCGAAGAGACGCCCGTCGCGCCCAACTCGCCGTACTCCGCGACGAAGGCGGCGTCCGACCACCTTGCTCGGGCCTACCACCACACGTACGGCCTCGACGTCGTCACGACGAACTGTTCGAATAACTACGGGCCCTACCAGTTTCCCGAGAAGCTGCTGCCCGTCGTGATCCTGAAGGCGGTCGCCGGCGAGCCGATCCCGGTCTACGGGACCGGCCAGAACGTCCGCGACTGGCTCTACGTCGACGACCACGTCCGCGCGATCGTCGCAGCGTTCGAGCGCGGCGCGTCGGGCGAGACCTACAACGTCGGCGGCCACAACGAGTGGGCCAACCTCGACGTCGTCCATGCGATCTGCGCGCTGCTCGACGAGATGAGGCCCGCCGGCGCGCCGCACGCCGACCTCGTCACGTTCGTCACAGACCGCCCCGGCCACGACGCCCGCTATGCCATCGACGCCTCCAAGATCGGCCGCGACCTCGGCTGGACGCCCGCCGAGACGTTCGCGACGGGGCTGCGCAAGACGGTCCGGTGGTACCTCGACCACACTGAGTGGACCGACCGCGTCCTCTCCGGCGCCTACCGGATGGAGCGCCTCGGCTCCGCATAACACAGCGACCGACAGGACCCATGACCCTAAAAGCACTCGCGATCTACCTGCCCCAGTTCCATCCGGTCCCGGAGAACGACGCATGGTGGGGGCGCGGGTTCACCGAGTGGACGAACGTTGCAAAGGCACGTCCTCGGTTTGCGGGACACACCCAGCCGCACCTTCCCTCCGATCTGGGGTTCTACGACCTGCGCCTCGCCGAGACGCGGGCCGCGCAGGCCGAGATGGCGCGGGAGGCCGGCCTCTCCGGGTTCTGCTACTACCACTACTGGTTCTCCGGACAGACAATTCTCGAGCGGCCATTCCAGGAGGTCCTCGCGTCCGGTGAGCCGGACTTTCCGTTCTGCCTCTGCTGGGCGAACGAGAACTGGACCCGGCGCTGGGACGGCGCCGATCACCACGTCCTCATGAAGCAGGACTATTCCGACGCGGATGACCGGGCGCACCTCCAGCATTTGGCTCCGGCCTTCGCCGACCGTCGGTACATCCGCGTCGGTGGGAAGCCGGTGTTTCTGGTGTATCGGTCCAACGAGTTTCCTGACCCGAAGCGGACAACCGACGCCTGGCGCGACGAGGCACACCGCCTCGGAATCGGAGAACTTCACCTCGTCCGCGTTGAAGCGTTCGCTGGCACCGTCCGTCCCGAGGATCACGGGTTCGACGCAGCGGCCGAGTTCGCGCCGGACTGGTCCTGCGTCGGGCCGCCTCAGCGGTCGGTCGCGGCGTACCGCCGCGCCGTTCACATCGCCTCACGGCTCGGCGTGACGTTGCCTTCGTACACCGGAGACAGTGTCTACTCGTACGACGCGCTCGCCGATGCGATGGAGGCGAAGTCCGACCCGGGATACGTGCGTTACCGATGTGTCACTCCGGGGTGGGACAACAGTCCGCGACGAGCGTCCGGTGCGACCATCTTTGCCGGGGCGACGCCTCAGCGGTACGAGCGCTGGCTGGAGGCCGCTGTTCAAGGCGCTCGGGCCTGCGGAGACGACCTGCTGTTCATCAACGCATGGAACGAGTGGGCCGAGGGGAACCACCTCGAGCCAGATCATCGATCCGGGCACACCTACCTTGATGCGACCGCACGTGTCTTAAAATCGGCATGATGTGGTGGCGCGGTCTTCTTCCTAACAGACCCTTGCAACTCACCGGCCATTTGACCATTCCCTGAGCGGCCCCTTCGCTTCTCCGTCCGACGAACCGGC
Source organism: Rhodothermales bacterium (assembly GCA_038233965.1). Classification (GTDB taxonomy): domain Bacteria; phylum Bacteroidota; class Rhodothermia; order Rhodothermales; family Rubricoccaceae; genus DASVSE01. The sequence goes on from JBBSUZ010000002.1 coordinate 10,776, forward strand.
TCTTCTATGAAAGGCATTCTCCTGGCCGGCGGCTCCGGCACCCGGTTGTACCCCGTCACGCAGGCCGTGAGCAAGCAACTGCTGCCGGTGTACGACAAGCCGATGGTCTACTACCCACTCACGACGCTGATGCTCGCCGGCATCCGCGACGTGCTGCTCATCTCGACGCCGCAGGACCTGCCACGCTTCCGCGACCTCTTGGGCGACGGCTCGCAGTGGGGCATGCGCCTGAGCTATGCCGAGCAGCCCTCGCCGGACGGCCTCGCGCAGGCGTTCGTCATCGGCCGTGCCTTCGTCGGGCAGGACCGCGTCGCGCTCGTCCTCGGCGACAACATCTTCTACGGGGCGGGCCTCGAGACGATGCTGCACCGCGCCGCGTCGCGGACCGAGGGCGCGACCGTCTTCGGCTACCACGTCGCTGACCCCGAGCGCTACGGCGTGGTGTCGTTCGACGCAAAGGGCCGGGCCGTGACCATCGAGGAGAAGCCCGACGCACCTAAGAGCAACTACGCTGTCACGGGCCTCTACTTCTACGACAACCGTGTCCTCGACATCGCGGCGACGCTCGAGCCGTCCGCGCGCGGCGAGTACGAGATCACGGACGTCAACCGGGTCTACCTCGACCAGGGCGCGCTGGAGGTCGAGCGGATGGGCCGCGGATTCGCGTGGCTGGACACCGGCACGACGGAGAGCCTGCTCCAGGCCGGCAACTTCGTCCAGACCATCGAGCAGCGGCAGGGCCAGAAGATCGCGTGCCCCGAGGAGGTCGCCTTCGAGCAGGGCTGGATTTCGCCCGACGACCTCGCGCGCCTCGCGGACGTCTACCGCAAGAACGAGTACGGCGCCTACCTCCGGCGCCTCCTCAGCACGGGAATCCAGACCCGCCCGCTGTGACGCTCCGGCAACGTTCCGTCCGGAATTCGCTCGATTCGAACTCACCGCCCGCAGGCAGTTTCGGTGAGATCTCTACCTTAGGCGCCTTCACTCCCGTCCCTGGTTCCATGCTCGAAGGCAAGAAGATCTTTATCACCGGCGGTGCCGGCTTCATCGGCTCGACGCTCATCGGCCGCCTCGTCGAGGCCAACCAGATCGTCGCCTTCGACAACCTCAGCCGCAACTCGCTCAAGGACCGCGACTTCCGCGACCACAAGAACCTGACGCTCATCGAGGGCGACGTCCTCGACTTCGACGCCGTCCAGAAGGCCATGACCGGCGCCGACGTGGTCGTCCACGCCGCGGCCATCGCCGGCATCGATACTGTCTCGGTGAAGCCCGTGACCACGATGCGCGTCAACATGGTCGGCTCGGCGAACGTCCTCGAGGCCGCGTCGAAGCTCGACAAGTGCGACCGCGTGCTGTGCTTCTCGACGTCCGAGGTCTTCGGCACGCACGGCTTCCAGTCTGCAGAGATCGACAAGACGTCGGTCGGCGCTGTCGGCGAGGCGCGCTGGACGTACGCCGTGTCGAAGCTCGCCGAGGAGCACCTCGCGCACGCCTACTACTCTGAGCAGGGCCTCCCGACGACCGCCGTGCGGCCGTTCAACGTCTACGGCCCGGGGCAGGTCGGCGAGGGCGCGATGCGCGCCTTCATCGAGCGCGCCGTCGCCGGCGAGCCGATCACGATCCACGGCGACGGCTCGCAGATCCGCGCGTGGTGCTTCGTCGACGACATGGTCGAGGGCACGATGCTCGCGCTGACGCGGCCCGAGGCCGTCGGCGAGTCGTTCAACATCGGCAACGCCCGCGCCGTCGTCACGATCTACGGGCTGGCCAACACGGTCGTGCGCGTGCTCGGCTCGTCGTCGGAGATCTCGTTTGTGCGCAAGGACTACGCCGACGTCGAGCTCCGCGTGCCGGCGGTCGACAAGGCGCGCGACCTGCTCGGCTTCGAGGCCAAGGTGGACCTCGAGGAGGGCATCTCGCGGACGGCCGCCTCCTACGACGCCGTCCCGGCCTGACCCGATGCCCGACGCCCCGATCCGCATCACCGTCCCGAGCCTCGACGAGGCCGACTTCGCCGCCGTCCGCGCGGTCCTCGAGTCCGGCTTCCTCGTGCAGGGCGCGCAGGTCGAGGCGTTCGAGGCGGCCGTCGCCCGGGCGGCCGGCACGCGCCACGCCGTCGCGGTGACCAACTGCACCGCCGCTCTCCAGATGGCGCTGATGGCGCTTGACGTCCGCGCGGGCGACCTCGTCGTGACGACGGCCTACTCGTGGCTCTCGACGGCCAACGTCGCCGAGCTCTGCGGCGCTCGCCCCGTCTTCGTCGACGTGGACCCGGACACGTTCAACATGTGCCCTGACGCGCTCGAGGCGACGCTCGCGCGTCTGTTCGCGACGGCGGAGAGCGCCCGCCGCGTCACGGCGGTCCTGCCCGTGCACACGTTCGGGCAGATGGCGGACATGACGCGGATCATGGAGATCGCCGGCCGCTACGCCTTGCCGGTCGTCGAGGACGCTGCGTGCGCGCTCGGCGCATCCCGCGATGGCCGCCCTGCCGGCTCCGTCGGCGCGACGGGCTGCTTCAGCTTCCACCCGCGCAAGGCCGTCACGACAGGCGAGGGCGGGGCGATCACGACCGACGACGACGCCACAGCGGACTACCTCCGCGCACTCCGCAACCACGGCCAGCAGCGCGACGCGGCCGGGCAGGTCCGCTTCGTGCTCGCCGGGTTCAACAACCGGTTGACCGAGATGCAGGGCGCGCTCGGCGTGACGCAGATGGCCAAGCTGGACCGGATCGTCGCGGCACGGCGCGCCGGCGCGGCCCGCTACGACGCCCTTTTCGCCGGGACGCCCGTCCAGGCGCCCGCCGTGCCGGCCGGCTCCGAGCCCGTCTACCAGTCGTACGTCGTCCTGCTGCCCGAGGGCGCCGACCGGACGGCGGCCCTCGCCGACCTCAAGGACGCCGGCATCGAGGCGACGGTCGGGACCTACCACATGCCGCTGACGGACTTTTTCCGCACGCGAGATGGCTACGCCGAGGGCGACTTCCCCGGCGCCGACGCCGTCTTCGCCCGCGCCGTCACGCTGCCGCTCCACGAGGGAATCACCGATGCCGACCAGGCCCGCGTCGCCGAGACGCTGCTCGCGGCCGTGGCCGTCGCGGCATGACGCCCCCGGACGACCTGCTCGGCGGCCTGCGCAGCGTCCTCGCCGAGCGCGGCGACGCCGTCCGCGCCGAGTGGCACCGGACGCTCGCCTTCGGCGACTACGTGTCGGACCGCTGGGAGAAGGCGCGCGCGCTGGGTTGGGGCGAGGGGTCGTCCGTCTACGACTCGTGCCTCGTCTTGGGCGACGTGGCCGTGGGCGCGGACGTCTGGGTCGGGCCGTACACGGTCCTCGACGGCTCGGGCGGGCTCAACGTGGGCGACGGGTGCACAGTCGCAGCGGGCGTTCAGGTGTACACGCACGACAACATCGCGCAGACGGTGACGGGCGGCGCGGCTGAGATCGAACGCGCGCCGGTCGCCATCGGAAACCGTACCTACCTCGGCCCGAACGTCGTGGTCACGAAGGGCGTGACGATCGGGAGCGGCTGCGTCGTCGGGGCCGGCGCGCTCGTGACGCGCAGCCTGCCCGATGCCTGCCTCGCCGTCGGGACGCCCGCGCGCGTCGTCGCGCGCGTCGTCGTGGACGGCGCGAACGTCCGCTTCGACTACGACGACCCACCCGCGGTGCCATGACCGTCGTCGTCGACTACGAGATGGGCAACGTCGCGTCCGTGCTCAACATGCTGCGCCGCATCGGCGTCACGGACGCCGTGCTGAGCCGGCGGCCTGAAGACGTCGCGCGGGCCGGGCGCCTCATTCTGCCGGGTGTCGGCGCGTACGACCGGGGCATGGGCAACCTCGAGTCGTTCGGCCTCGTCGAGCCGCTGCGGCAGCGCGCGATCGTCGACGGCGTCCCGACGCTCGGCATCTGCCTCGGGATGCAGTTGCTCGCGTCTGGCAGCGACGAGGGGGAGCGGTCGGGGCTGGGCTGGATCCCGGGCCGCGCCCGCCGCATCCCCGCTGCGGCAGAACGGACCGTCCCGCACATGGGCTGGAACTACGTCACGGCCGTCCGCGACAACCCACTCGTGCCGCTCGACAGCGAGCGCCGCCGCTTCTACCACGTCCACAGCTTCCACGTCGTCCCGGACGACCCGGCCGACGTGCTCGCGACGACGCGCTACGGCGATGACCTCGCGACCGTCATCGGTCGCGGGACTGTCCTTGGCGCGCAGTTCCACCCCGAGAAGAGCCACCGCTTCGGGATGGACCTCTTCGAGCGCTTCGCCCGCCTCTGATGGCCCTTCCGCGCGTCATGCCGTGCCTTCTTTACGACGGCACTGCCCTCGTCAAGACGGTCCGGTTCAAGAAGCCCGCGTACATCGGCGACCCGATCAACGCCGTCAAGATCTTCAACGAGAAGGAGGTGGACGAACTCGTCGTGCTAGACATCACGGCGGCGAAGCGCGGCACCGGGCCGGACCTCTCGATGGTCCTGAACGTCGCCTCGGAGTGCTTCATGCCGCTCGCCGTCGGCGGCGGCGTGCGCTCGGTGAAGGACGTCGAGGCGCTCGTCGCGCTCGGGGTCGAAAAGGTGATCGTCAACTCGCTGCTGCTGCGCTCGCCGGGCGTCGTAGCCGAGGTCGTGCGCGAGTTTGGCTCGTCCAGCATCGTCGGGTCCGTCGACTACAAGCGTGGACTGATGGGCGGGATGCGCGTCCACTCGGCCTCTGGCGCGCCCGCTCCGCGCGACATCGTGGCGCACTGCCGTGCGATCTCCGAGGACATCGGGGTGGGGGAAATCCTGCTGACGAGCGTCGACCGCGACGGGACGTGGGAGGGCTATGACCTCGACACGACGCGGGCCGTCGCGGCGGCGGTCTCGGTCCCGGTCGTCGCTGCGGGAGGCGCAGGGTCTGTGGCAGACGTGCGCGCCCTTTTCGAAACGACTCGCGCGACAGGTGCCGCGCTTGGTAGTATGTCCGTCTACCAGAAGCGCGGCATGGGCGTGCTCGTCACCTTCCCGCCGCGTGCTGCGTTGCTCGGCCCAGACGTCTGATGTCTCGATCGCCACAGTTGTGCACGCGCTGCATCTATGACGCCCGCATCCCGCGCATCGCGTTCGACGCGGCGGGCGTGTGCTCGTACTGCCATCAGTACGACGAGATGGACCGGCAGTACCCAACCGGGGCCGCCGGTCGGGCTGTTCTCGAGGCGCACGTCGCCGAGATCAAGCGGGCCGGGCGAGGCAAACCGTACGACGTCGTGATCGGCGTCTCGGGCGGCTGCGATTCGTCGTACATGGTGCACCTCGCGCGCGAGGAGTTCGGCCTGCGCGTGCTCGCGGCGCACTTCGACAACACGTACAACTCGCGCATCGCGGCTGAGAACATCAAGACCGTACTCGACGCTCTCGACGTCGACCTCTTTACACACGTCGTAGACACGGCCGAGATGCAGCGCGTCTTCAAGAGCTTCTTCCACGCCTCTGTCCCCGAGATCGACACGCCGACGGACCTCGCACTCGCGGCCGTCCATTACATGGCAGCGTCGAAGTTCGGGGTGAAGACGATCTGGGAGGGCCACTCCTTCCGGACCGAAGGCATCTCGCCGCCGGGCTGGTTTTACATGGATGCGAAGTACGTGCAGCAGATCCACAAGCGGTATGGCGAGGGCCCGATCAAGACGCTCCCGATGCTCTGGCTGAGCCGCTGGATCCGGTGGATGGTGCTCGGCGGAATCAAAAAATTTCGTCCGCTTTACTACCTCGACTACGACAAGGAGGCAGCGAAATCGGCGCTTGCCGAGACGTACGGCTGGCAGTGGTATGGAGGTCACCACATGGAAAACAGATCTGCAACGTTTGTCAATAACTACTATCTGCCCATCAAGTTTGGGGTCGACCTTCGGGCGTCCGAGCTCTCTGCGCTCGTCCGCGCCGGGCTTATTACGCGCGCCGAGGCGCTCGACCGCCTCGCCGAGCCCAAACCGTTCGACATGGGCATCCTCGACGAGATTAAGCAGCGCGTCGGGTTCACGGACGATGAGTGGGACGCCGTGATGGCGGCGCCGCTCTCGCACTACACGCTCCACCCGACGTACAAGCGGACGTTCGAGCGGATGCGACCCTTCTTCTTCACGCTCTACAAAGCCGGCTACGTCACCCGGAGCTTCTACGAGAAGTTCTGCGTGCTCCACGACGACCCGTCCGTAACGGCCGAGTTTTTCGCGAGTGTGCGCCCGAACGGCGAGCGCACCGACAGCGTGCCGGCGAGTGTCGCCGGCGCATTGTTTTCCGAGCAGCCCGCCTGAGCCGATGACGCCTTCCGGAGCTCCGACGGCGGCCGTGACGCCGCCGGGTCAGTCTGCCCGGCTGCGTGCGCTCGTCGTGGACGTGTTCTTCGTCGGCGGGGGGGTCTACATCTCGTACGGTAGCCTGTTTGCCGTGAGCGTGCTTGTAAACCGAGTCTTGGGGACGGCCGAGCTCGGGCGCTACGGCGTGGCGCTGGCTGTCGGACAACTCGCTGTTCAGTCGGTGACGGGCGGCTTCTCAGCCTTGCTCAAGCGCGATGTCTCGGTCGCACCCGGTCGCGTGGGTGAGTTGGCAAGTGTCTATCTCGTGCTTAAGGGTATCACTGCAGGCGTGATCTATGCCCTTGTGGTGGCTGGCGCGCTAGCAGGGAGTGCGCTCGGGCTCGTCTCGCCGGACCTTCTGATCCCTCTCGCGCTAGTCGTTGCTGCCGTCGGGGCTGAAGCGATAGGGCAGACGTTCTCGGAGGCGCTGCAGGCGTCGGGGCGCAACGGGGTGTACAGTGGCATACTCGCCGTGGGCGCGGTCGCGCTGCTCGGCCTCGTCGGCGGAGCGCTCTGGGCGGGGCTCGGCGCGCTCGCCGTGTACGCCGCCCTGCTCGTGTCGCGCGCGTCGACAGCGGCCGGGGCCTTCGCCGTCTTCCGGCAGGCGGCGGGTGGCGTGACGCTGCGAGTGCAGCCCGAGCGCATGCGCAGGGTCCTCGCGGAGTCGTGGCCGCTCATCGTCAACGGACTCGTCTTCGCGGCGACGGCGCGCGCCGGGACGCTCGTGCTGGCGCGCTTCGAGGGCGCTGTTTCGGTCGGCGTGTTCACGTTTGCGTCGAGCGTCGTCGCCGGGGTGAACATGGTCGGGCTGTCTGTCGGCATCGTGCTGTTTCCCATCCTGTGCCAAGAGTTCGAGGGGGGCGGGGGGCGCCTGCGGAGGATGCTCTACGGTTCGACAGCCGGGCTGGCGGTCGTCGGCCTGTGCGCTATCGGCGCGCTACGCGTCGTCGAACCGCTGCTGCTGGTGATCTTCGGAGACCTGCCGGCGAACGCGCTGCCGGTGCTGCGCCTGCTCGCGCTGGGCCTCGTCCCGACCTTCGGCTCGGTCGCAGCAGGCTACCTCTTCCTCGCGATCGGGAAGCAGCGCGAGGGCATGTACTTCTCGTTTGTGCAGGCGACTGTGACGCTCGCGACGCTCGTCGGCCTCACCGCGCGGTTCGGGCTCTCGGGCACGGCCGCGGCGCTCGTCGTGTCGCAGTCGCTGATGCTCATCGTGGCGCTCATCTGGCTCGATGGTCGTCACCTCGCTCGCCTCGCCCGTTGATGCCCGGCCCGCACGTTCTCGTCGTCATCGACTCGCTCGACCCCAACGGGGCTGAGACGTACGCGGTGCAGGTCGTCAATTCGCTCGCCGCGCGCGGCGTCCCAGTGACGCTCGCCGCAGGCTGGCACAACGGCAATGGCCTCGATGCGACGGTCCGGCCGGACGTGCGTCGGCTGGCACTGCCCTGGCGCTGGCACCGGAGCAAGGCCAAACAGGCGCGCAGCTTGTGGGCTTCATCCGGCGCGCTCGCTCAGGTGGCCCGCCGCGACGGTGTCGAGGTCGTGCAGACACTGCTCCCGACGACGATGATCGCCGGCTTCGCCGCCGCGCGCCGTGCCGGGGTGGCCATCGCACACACACAGATGCACGTCTCGAGCGTTGCCGGGCGCGCTGACCGGGCCGTGAGCCGCCTGTTGCTGCCACGCATGGACCTCGTGGTCGCGCTCGGCACGTACCTCCACGCGGATCTGGTCGAGGGCTTCGGGTCACTCGCGGACCGGACGGTCGTGTGCCGCCTCGGGGTCGACGTTGATCACTTTACGCCGGCAGGGCGATCGGCCGCCCGCTCGGCGCTTGGGCTGCCGGACAGTCTCCCGACGGTCGGCATCTGCACGAGCCTGCGCCCGCTCAAAGACCCGATGCTTGCGCTGCGCGCATTCGCCGTATTCCGCCGCCACCGAGAGGCAGCCTTCATCGTCGTAGGCGACGGTGAGATGCGCGGCGAGATGGAGGCGTTTGCCGCCGCCGAGGGCATCGCGGCCGACGTCCGCTTCACGGGCCATCTCACCGACGTGCGCGAGGCCGTCCCTGCCTTCGACGTCTACCTCGAGACGTGCAACGGGCCCAACCTCGGCCTCGCGCCGCTCGAAACGCTCGCGATGGGTATCCCGCTTATCGTCGCGACGCGGACGCCCGACGAGGTCCGGATGGCGCAGGATACGCTCGTCGACGGCTCGGCCGGCGTCCTCGCCTCGGCCGCCATCACGCCGCTCGCAGACGCGCTGGTAGCCTTTTTCGACCGTTCGCCCGAGCAACAGGCCGTGACCGCAGCCGCTGCTCGCGCGACAGCGCTAGAGCACTACCGCTGGGAGGGCCATGTCGACGGCTTGCTGGCTCTCTACCGCAGCATCGCACGCGCACCCACTCGTCGCCGGGATTTGGTTTGACCTCCTGCGCTGCTGCCTGTTAACTGCAGGCGTCTTCCCCCGACCATGAACGTTGCACTCGTCTTAGACTCACTTCACCCCGCCGGGGCCGAGCACTACAGCGTCGCGCTGGCAAACACTCTCGCGGCGCGTGGCCATGCTGTGACACTCGCCTATACAGACAGGCCGGGCTCATCGATTAAGGCGACGGTTGCAACCGGCATACGGCACATCGCGCTGCCGTCGCGCACGGCAGGGGCTTTAGGCGACGCTTCGTTTCTGATGCGTGCGGTGCCCGTGCTGCGCCGTGCACTCCGCGGGGTGGACCTCGTGCACACGACGATGCCAGCGTCCGCAGTCGCGGCGTGGGCAGTAGCATGGAGTTTTGGGATCCCAGTCATCTACACGCCAATGTGCCTCTCAGGCATTGCCGGGCGCGTCCACAAATTCCTGTTTACGTCCGGTATTGCGCGCCGAGCGGTCGCGATCTTCCTCGCTTCAAGCCGATACTACGCCCACGACCTCGAAACGAACCTAGCCGTGCCGGCGAGCCGCATTCGGCTGTGTCCCCTCGGCGTAGACACGACGCGTTATGTACCCGAGCCTCCCGGTCGAGTCCGCACAGGTCTAACGCTCGGGACGTTCGGGCGTCTCGAGCCTCACAAGGGCGTCCATATTGCTGTAGAAGCCGTCGCGCAGCTGGACCCTGCGCTCGGCGTCCGCCTCGTCATCGCTGGCGACGGACCGGAACAGGCATCGCTCGAAGCGCTCGCCGTTCGGACGGCGGCACGCACGGGCGGCGACGCGTCTGTCGTGGAGTTTATCGGGCGAGTCGCAGACGTGCGGCCCCTTCTCGCATCGCTGGACCTTTACCTGCAGACGACCGAGAGTCCCAACCTCGGGCTGTCGGCGCTCGAGGCGCTCGCCTCCGGCGTTCCGCTTGCCATCGTCGCCCGCGACCCTGAGGAACGGCGCATGGCTGAAGACACCCTCGCCGGAACCGACGCCGGGGACATCGTCCCGGCCGATCCAGCGGCGCTCGCCCACTGGATTGAGGACTTCGCAGCCCGCGCCGCCGAGACACTACCTGCGTGGCGGGCCGTAGCCCGTCACACCGCTGAGACGTGTTACGATGCGACCCGGCACGTCGACTGTGTCGAGGCTGTGTACCACGCCATCGCTCGCCCACCTCACCGATGAGCCGGCTGCTCACCGAGGATCAGACGCGGACGTACGGCTGGGCGCTCATTGTGGTGCTTAAGCTTGTCGTCGTAGTCGGGTTTCATCTGTGGTCCGTGGAGAACGGCCGCCGCGGCCTCGCGCCGATCGTACTCGGCGGCGACGACGGGGATTTGTACCTGCCGTTCGCCGAGCGAGTCGCGGATACGGGCACGCTTCCGCCGTTCATTCCCAATGTCTGGCCGATCGTTGTCGGCCGTCTGATGGAGGTCACAGGCCTGCGGGGTGTTCTCCCGTTCAAGGTGCTCCTATTCGCGGCGTCGTTCATAACGGCATGGCTCGGCGTACGCCTGCTGCGGATGCTCGTCACAGATACGCTCCGGTGGAGCACACCGGCTGGGGCTGAGGTGTTGCTTGCCGGTCTGCTCGTTCTGTTTCCGTCGACGCTCTTCGTCGCCTCGTACTCAATCTACCGTGACGCCGTCATCTTCTTCTTAGGGATGTCGTGCGCATACCTCGCCTACCGTGGCCTCATCCGACGCGAGCGGGCGTTTCTGGTGGCCCTCGTCCCGATGCTGTACGCTCTGTTTGAGTTCCGGTGGTACGCGACAGTCGCTATCGCCGTGGGGATCCTGCTGTGGCTGCCCTTTACGGGCGGGATACGCAAGAGTGTGAGTTGGAAGGTCGTCGGCCTCGTCGCCGTGGGCGTCGTGGCTGCTGTTGCCGTCGCACTCGGGGTGCTGACGCGCCTTGAGAGCATTGTGCAGTTCCGAGACTATTTCGACGCGACAGGCGCTCAGTCCAACATCGGCGTCTCGTACGCTGGATCGAGCGTCTGGCTGTGGCCATTTCTGTTCGTGTATAGCTTCGTCACCAACCTCATCGGGCCGCTCCCGAACCAGATCACGAGTGTCAATACGCTGGTCGGTTTCCTCGTCGAAACACCGGTGTTGACGCTCGTGCTGTGGCGGGTTTGGGCGAGCCCGATTCGCCGTAGACCGGAGGCCCTGCTGCTGCTCGCGATCTCGGTCATGTGGTTCGTCCTCATCGCGATCTACAACGACAACGTGGGCACGGCGCTTCGGCTCCGCGTGCTGGGCTACCAGTTCCTATTCATCATCGCGATCGCGGAGTCCGTGCGCCGCGCGGGCCTCCGGAAGGGCGCGCACCGTCGCCTGCGCCGCGCCGCGGCTCCCGTCCCATGACGCCCGTCCCCGCTCTGGTCCCGGCACGCGCGCTGCACCTCACGACGGTGCCTGTGTCGCTGCGTCACTTCATGGCTCCGTTCGCGGACCGCCTCCGGGCGGCCGGCTGGCATGTCGATGCGGCTGCGGCTGGTGCGATGGACGCCGGTGTCGGCGCGCGCTACGACGCCGTGTTCGACGTGCCGTGGTCGCGCAACCCAGCGACGCCCTCCAACCTCGCCCGCGCTCTCCCAAAGCTGAGGGGGCGTCTGCGCAATGGCCGCTACGACGTCGTCCACGTGATGACACCCGTCGCAGGCCTCGTGACGCGCCTCGCAGTGGCGACATTGCCGCGCGCCGAGCGCCCGGGCGTTGTCTACGCCGCGCACGGCTTCCACTTTTTCGCCGGCGGTCCGCCGCTGCGCAACTCCGCTTACAGAGCACTTGAGCGCAGTGTGGCGCGGTGGACCGATGCGCTGTGCGTGCTCAACGACGAGGATCGCGGTGCGGCTGTCGCGCTTGGGCTCGCCCCATCCGAGCGCATCGTGCGCCTTCACGGTCCCGGCATCGACCTCAATCGCTTCGACGTCGCCACGGTCGCCGACGCCGACGTTCGGCGTGTCCGCACAGAACTCGGCCTTGTGCCGACAGACACGCTCGTGACGCAGGTCGCCGAGTTCACGACGCGCAAGCGCCAAGCGGACCTCGTTCGGGCAGCCGCTCTCGTGCCTGGCGTTCACCTCGCACTCCCTGGTGATGGACCTCTGTTCGAGGAGGTCCGTGCGCTCGCCGCATCGCTCGGCGTCGCCGAGCGCGTCCATCTGCTCGGCTTCCGCCGCGACATTCCTGCCCTGCTCCGTGCCTCACGCGCTGCAGCGCTCGTCTCGGACCAGGAGGGCCTTCCGACGTGCGTCATCGAGGCGCTCGCACTCGGCGTGCCGGTCGTCGGGACGGACATCCGGGGCACGGGCGAATTGCTGCGACAGGGTGGCGGGTGGCTTGTCCCTCTCGGCGATGTGCCCGCCATCGCCGCAGCGCTCAAGGCCGTCGCCGACGGAGTCGAGGCGCCGCCACCGCCCGATATGGCGCCCTACGGCACCGACGCCGTGTTCGAGGAGTACGAACAGGCCTACCGGATCGCGCTCGCAGCGCGGGACCGCCGACGCATCCCCTAATGCAGACATTTTACACCCGCCTCGCCAAACCTGCCCTGGACCGCGCGGCGGCCGCGGTCGCCCTCGTCGTGCTCGCGCCCGTGCTCGGCGGCGTCGCGCTCGCCGTGCGGCGGCGCCTCGGCAGCCCGGTCCTGTTCCGGCAGACGCGTCCCGGTCTCGACGGGCATCCGTTCGAGATGGTCAAGTTCCGCACGATGACCGACGCCCGCGACGCTTCGGGCGCGCTCCTGCCCGACGCCGAGCGCCTGCCGCCGTTCGGGCAGTGGCTCCGCGCGACGAGCCTCGACGAGCTGCCCGAACTCTGGAACGTGCTCCGCGGCGAGATGAGCCTCGTTGGCCCACGACCCCTCCTGATGCGCTACCTCGCGCGGTACACGGCCGAGCAGGCGCGCCGCCACGACGTCCGCCCCGGCATCACTGGGCTCGCACAGGTCAGCGGTCGCAACGCGATCGGGTGGGACGACAAATTCGCGCTCGACGTGCGGTATGTCGAGCAGGCGTCGCTAATGATGGACGTGCGCATCCTGTGGAAGACGGTCGCCGGGGTGTTGCGCCGCGACGGAATCAGCGCCGATGGCGAGGCGACGATGCCCGAGTTCCAGACCACTGCGTCGCCGGCAGACGCGCTCACGTGACCGACTGACCCATGACCGATCTCGTCCTCTTCGGAACAGGGGGTCTCGCACGCGAAGTGCTCCAGGTCGCGCTGGACGCGAACGAGGCGGGGCCTCGCTGGAACGTCCTCGGGTTCCTCGACGACGATGCGGAGATGCACGGGCGAACCGTGCACGATCTTCCGGTCCTCGGGGGCGCCGAGTGGGCGCTGGAGCATCCCGGCACGGCCGTCGTCGTGGCGATCGGCGGGACGTCTGCACGCCGCCGGATCGTGCGGCGCCTCGCCGGGGCCCGCTTCGCGACGCTCGTCCATCCACGCTCATGGCTCGGCCGGCGTGTCCAGGTGGGAGAGGGCAGCATTGTCTGTGCCGGCACGGCCATCACCACCGATATCGTCCTCGGCCAGCATGTCATCCTGAACCTGAACTGCACCGTCGGCCACGACTCGTGGCTGGGTGACTTCGTGACGGCCGCCCCGACCGTCAATATTTCGGGCAACGTGATCGTCGGGGAGGGGTGCGACCTCGGGACCGGCAGCACCATCATCCAAGGGGTGGAGATCGGCGAGTGGAGCGTCCTCGGTGCCGGCGCGACCGTCGTGCGGAGCCTCCCGAAAAACGTCACCGCAGTAGGCTCGCCCGCTAAGCCGATCAAAGAGCGGCCGGCGGGCTGGCAGTTGTAGCGCCCGGACGGCGTAATTCGGTCAAAGGTCACCACCGTCGCGCGTCACTCCGCGCAGATTGGCGGCCTACGCATCTGCTCGACCATGCCCGACCGCATTTTCCTGTCCCCGCCCCACATGGGCGCCGCCGAACTGGCGCACGTTGCCGAGGCGTTCGCGACCAACTGGGTCGCGCCGGTCGGGCCGCACGTGGATGCGTTCGAGGCCGAGTTCGCAGCCGCCGTCGGGGCCGAGCATGCCGTCGCGGTAACGTCCGGGACGGCCGCGCTGCACCTCGCCCTCCTGCTCGCCGGCGTGACGCAGGGCGACGCCGTCCTCGTGTCGGACCTGACGTTCTGTGCCTCCGTCAACCCGATCCTCTACCTCGGCGCGACGCCCGTCTTCGTCGACTCGGAGGCGGCGTCGTGGAACTTGGACCCGAGCCTCGTCGAGGACGCCTTCCGCGCGCGCGCCGCGTCGGGGACGCAGTTCAAGGCGCTCGTGGTCGTCCACCTCTACGGGCAGACGGCCGACCTCGACGCGCTGCGCGGTCTCTGCGATGAGTATGGCGTCGCGCTTGTCGAGGACGCCGCCGAGGCGCTCGGGGCGACCTACAAGGGCCGTGCGCCGGGCTCGGACGGCGTCGCCGGCATTTTCTCGTTCAACGGCAACAAGATCATTACCACCTCCGGTGGCGGCATGCTCGTCACGCCCGACGGCGACATCGCGCGGCACGCGCGCAAGCTTGCGACGCAGGCCCGCGAGGACGCGCCGCACTACGAGCACACCGAGGTCGGCTACAACTACCGCCTTTCGAACGTCCTCGCCGGCATCGGCCGCGGGCAGCTCGCCGCGCTCCCCGAGAAGGTCGACGCCCGCCGCGCGACGTTCGACGCGTACCGCGACGGCCTCGGCGACCTGCCCGGCGTCGGGTTCATGCCTGAGGCGCCGTGGGGCCGCGCCTCGCGCTGGCTCAGCGTGATCACCATCGACCCCGCCGCGTTCGGGGCCGACCGCGAGACGGTCCGCCTCGCGCTCGAGGCCGAGAACATCGAGGCACGCCCCGTCTGGAAGCCGATGCACATGCAGCCCATCTACTCGGCGTACGACATGGTCGGAGGCCACGTCGGAGCCGGCCTCTTCGAGCGCGGGCTCTGCCTGCCCTCCGGATCGAGTCTCACGGAGGGCGAGCGTCGTCGCGTGGTAGACGCGGTCGTCGCAGCGTGCGTCGCTGGTTAACCAACTCCACATGCGCCTCGCCGGATTCATTCATTGCACATGTGCAGGTGGAATCCTAGGGAGGCGTTTTATAGCTTAACAGGGATCTGATACACGCTTCTCATGCCTGATCCTTCCGTTCCGAACTCGCCGCGTCGCAGTCTGGCGGAGCGCACCGGACGCTGGTGGCTGAAGGGTGCGCTGGATCTCGCCGTGTGGACGGCCGCCGTTCCGATCGCCTATGCGATTCGGCTGGACATCGGCGCCTTTGCTGACGTCCGGGACGTTCTTATCTATGCGGGGGCCGCAGCCGTTCTCAAGGCCCTCGCGCTCGCCTCGAGCCGGGCCGTCCGGCGCTCGTGGCATCGTGTCGGGCTGCGGGACATGGGGCCGCTGGTGGCGCTCGTCGCCGCCGTGTTCGGGGCCGAGGTGGTGCTTACCGCGTTCATCCCGCACCCCGACCTGATCATCCCGCGCAGCGTCCCGCTCATCGAGGCGATGGTGGCGCTGATCGGGCTGGCCGGTCTGCGTTTCGCCGCGCGGCTGTACTACGAGGAACGGGGCGTACTCCGGGTTCGGCTGCGCGCCGAAGGCCGCGAGCGGCGCGTGCTCATCGCCGGAGCGGGGGAGGCGGGCCTGCTGATCGCGCGCGAGATGCAGCGTCATCCCGAGGCCGGCCGCCAGCCGGTCGGCTTCGTCGACGATGACCCGCGGAAGGTGGGCCGTAGCTACGGCGGCCTGCGCGTGCTCAGCACGCTCTCCGACATCGAGCGCGTCGTCGCCCGGACCGACGCGGACGAACTGCTCGTCGCGATGCCCTCAGCCGGACCTGCAACGCTGCGCCGCCTCGTGGAGGCGGCGCGGGACGCGGGCGTCGAGTCGCGGACGCTGCCGAGCCTGCACGAGCTCGCATCGGGCCGCGTGAGCGTCGCCGCGCTGCGCGAGGTCCATGTAGAGGATCTGCTCGGGCGCCCGCCCGTCCAGCTGGACCCCGCCAGCATCACCGCGTACCTCGCCGGCGAGGTCGTGCTCGTGACTGGCTCCGGCGGCTCCATCGGCTCCGAGATCGTGCGCCAGATCGCTCCCTTCGGTCCGGCTCGCATCGTGCTCGTCGGGCGAGGCGAAAACAGCGTCTTCCACATCGACCGCGAACTCGCGCAGACGCACCCCGAGATCCCGCGTGACGCCGTCATCTGCGACGTCCGCGACGCCGAATCGCTGCGCGCAGTCTTCGAGCGTGTCCGCCCGACCGTCGTTTTCCATGCCGCGGCGCACAAGCATGTGCCACTGATGGAGGCCAACCCGGCGCAGGCCGTCCTCAACAACGTCGTCGGGACGGGCAACGTCGCGCGCCTGTGCCTCGAGTTCGGCGTCGCGCGCCTCGTCAACGTCTCGACGGATAAGGCGGTCAACCCGACCAACGTCATGGGCGCGTCCAAGCGCGTCGCGGAGGGCGTCGTCGCGCGCGCGGCTGAGGCCTGCACACCCGGCAAGTCGATGGTGTCGGTCCGCTTCGGCAACGTGCTCGGCAGCCGGGGCTCCGTCGTGCCGCTCTTCCGCGAGCAGATCGCCCGCGGCGGGCCCGTCGTGGTGACGCACCCGGACATGGTCCGCTACTTCATGACGATCCCGGAGGCGTCGCAACTCGTGCTCCAGGCCGGTGCGCTCGGCGAGAACGGCCGCGTCTACGTCCTCGATATGGGCGAGCCGGTCCGCATCCAGGACCTCGCCCGCGACCTCATTTTGCTCTCGGGCCTCGAGCCTGGCGTCGACATCCAGATCGAGTTCTCCGGCGCCCGCCCCGGCGAGAA
The DNA here is from genome assembly GCA_038233965.1 of Rhodothermales bacterium. GTDB lineage: Bacteria > Bacteroidota > Rhodothermia > Rhodothermales > Rubricoccaceae > DASVSE01. Next base: position 27,372 of record JBBSUZ010000002.1, read on the forward strand.
GCTCTTCGAGGAACTCCTGACGGCCGAGGAGGGAACAGAGCCGTCGCCGCACGGCCAGATCGTCGTCGCGCGGAAAGCGCCGCCGGACGACGCCTTCGAGGCGGAACTCGCGACCCTCATCACCGCGGCCGAGCGCCACGACGCGCCGGCCATCGTCGCCGCCTTCCGCGCCCTCGTGCCGACCTTCGCGCCCGAGCGCGCCGCCACCGGAGCCGACCCGGCCGGAGCACCCGCAGACATGACTGCCGGGAGCGCCGCTGCGGGAGACGTCGCCGTCCAGCACGCCGGCGACGGAGCCAACATCGCAGAGCCGCGACCCGAGACCGCGTGAGGCCGGGCCTCGCGCTCCGCTACGCGGCCGGCGTCGCCGCGCTGCGCCGCCGCGACGTCCTGGTCGCGTGCTACCCGCGCTCCGGGAGCACGCTCGTCCGCTTCGTGCTCGAGCACGACGCCCGCCTCGCCGCCGGGATCGACGGACCGGTCGACTTCCATGCGCTCAACGCCGGGCAGCCCGAACTCGGCATCGACTGGCTCTGGCCGCGCCCCGCGGGCGCCCGCGTCGTCAAGACGCACCGCCGCTTCTCGTCCGTCCTCGCCCGCCCGCGCGCCGCCCTGATCGTCCGCCGCCCGCTCGACGCCGTCGCGTCGTACCACACGTACTGGACGGGCCTGACGCACACCGAACCCGTCCCGCTCGCCAGCTTCCTGCGCGACGAGCGCCGTGGCCTGCCGCAATGGATCCGCCACACCGCCTCGTGGCTGCCCCGCGCCGACGCCGTCGTCCGCTTCGAGGCGCTGCGCGCCGACCCCGCGCCGACCGTCGCCGAGATCCTGCGCCTCGCCGGGCGCGAGGTCGACTTCGAACGCCTCGCCGAGGCCGCGCGCCGCGCCGACGCCCGGCACGTCCGGACGGCGCAGGCCGAGACGGGCTTTGCCGGAACCGACGCGTTCGCACCGGGCTTCGTCTTCGCCCGCAACCTGCCGCCCGGCGTCGGCGCCGCCCGCTTCTCCGACGCCGACCGCACGTGGGCGGCAGATCTCATCGCCGCCTCCGGTCTCGACACCTCACTTCCGGATCTGATCGCATGACGCGCGTCGTGTGCCTGCTGCCGCTCCCGCCGCCCGCGACGGGCCAGAGCGTCGTCACCGCGACGTTCCTCGACGCGCTGCGCCCGCACGCCGACGTCGACGTCGTGGACACGGCCGACCGCGTCCACGTCTGGCGGCGCGCGCGGACGTTTCCGCTCGCGCGCGTCGCGGCGTGGGCGGCGCGCCTCGCCGCCTTCCGCCGCCGCATGACGCCCGCGCCGGACGTCGTCTACCTCACGCCGGCCTCGTCCGTCGCCGGGCTGATGCGCGACGCCCTCGCGCTCGCGCTCGTCCCGCGGACCGTTCGCATCGTCGCGCACGCCCACATGGGCGACTTCGGCGGGCTGTTCGAGCGCCGCGGCGTCCGCGCCCTCGCCCGGTGGACGGCGGGCCGCTACGAGCGCGTCCTCGTCCCGAGCCGCTTTGCCGCCGACTGGCTGCGCCGGACCGTCCCGAGCGTCCGCGTTGAGGTCCTGCCGAACCCGGTCTCGGACGCGTTGCGCTTCACGCCCGACGAGGTCGACGCCGCTCGCGCCGCCCGTCACGGCCGCCCGCCGCATGTCCTGTTTCTCTCCAACATGATCCCGGCCAAGGGCTACGACGCGCTCGCGACGGCGCTGGCGACGCTCCGCGACACGCCGTTCACGGTCTCGTTCGTCGGCGCGTGGGCAGGTCTGGCTGACCAGGCCGCATTCGAGGCGCGCCTCGACGCGCTCGGCCTCGCCGATCGCGCAGACGTCGCCGGGCCCGTCCCGCACGATGCTCTCCGGCCCGTCCTCGCCCGCGCGAGCGTGCTCGCGTTCCCGTCCGCTATGCCCGAGTCGTTCGGGATGGGCATGCTCGAGGCGATGGGCGCCGGCTGTGCAGTCGTCGCGACGGGTCACGCGGCCGCGCCCGAGATCGCGCGCGACGGCCTTGACGGCCGCCTCGTCCCGCCCGCCGACCCGGCCGCCCTTGTCACCGCCCTTGCCGATGCGCTCGCGAATGCCGACCGCTACGGCGCGTCGGCCGCGGGCCGTGCGCGGGAGGCGTTCGCGCCTGAGCCGCTGCTCGCGGCGTTCGTCCGTGCGCTCACCACGCAGGCGGAGAGCGCCCCGGCCGGCCTATCTTTCGAGTCGCCGCCGCCCGCCCCGCATGTCTGACGCCCGCTCGTTCTTCGCCACGCACCGCGCGCTGAGCCTCTTCCTGCTGAAGATGGCCGCGATCTACGCCGCGTGGTTCGTCCTCTACGACCTCTGGCTGCTGCCCGACGGCCGCCTCGACACGTGGCTCTCGACCTCGGTCGCGTCGTGGACGGGCGCTGTGCTCGCGCCGTTCTACCCCGAGACGATCGTCGACAGCCGGACGATCTGGGCCAAGCCCGGCATCGGCATCCTCATCGAGAACGGCTGCAACGGGCTCTCGGCGCTGAGCCTCTTCATCGGCTTCGTCGTCGCCTATCCCGGCACGTGGGCGCGCCGCGCGTGGTTCATCCCGATGGGCCTCGCCGCGATCGTGGTGACCAACATCGTGCGCTGCGCGGTCCTGCTCGTCGTGTCGGACAAGTGGCCGCAGATCTTCGGCGAGGTGCACGCGCTGCACGCGCTGTTCGTGTTCTACCTCGTCATCTTCGGGCTGTGGGTGCTGTGGGCCAACGTCGGCGGCTCGGCTCCCCCGGACGCGGCCCCGCCGGCTCCGCCGCCCGTTCCGCGGCCCGTGCTCGCCGGTGCCTGAGGCCGAGTCGAAGACGTCCCCGTTCGGACGCGTCATCTCGCGGCACCCGCGGCTGTGGGGCGCGCTCTTCGCCATGCTCCTGCTCGGCGCGTACGTGTATGGCGTCCGCCCGGCGCGCGAGTGGACGGCGGCGCACATCGCGGCGCCGCTCTTCCGGTCCATCGGCACGCCGCGCGCGCGCGCCTTTACCATCGTGCGGCCGTCGGACTACGTGCCGGGCAACCAGCCCGAGGCCGTCTTCGCCGTCGAGACGGGGCGCCTCCAGGCCGGATTCGCGGCGGGGCAGGCCGCGCCGGACGTCATCCGCGAGGCCGTCCGCGCCGGCGAGGGCGTCGCGTACTGGGTCGCGCCGGTCGGCGTGCTGTTCCTGCTGCCGGCGATGTTCCTCGTCTTCGTCTTCCCGACGCGCCCGTTCTGGGCCGTCCTGCTGGCCTACCATCTGGTCGTCGGGGCGCTCTCGCTGGCCGTGTTCGCGGTCGGGCTGGGCTGGTTCGCACCCGCGTTCGGGCTCTACCTCTTCACGCGGACGTACCTCACGGAGAGCGTCAGCCTCGTCGTGCCGCTGCTGCTGTACCTCGCCGCCCGCGGTCTCGGCCCGCTCGCCGCGGCCAGCCGGCCCGCCCGCATCCCGTAGGAGACGCCCCTCGGCGCGTCTGTGCCGACTGAGACGTTCAGGCCAGACTGCCGGCACAGATCCGCGCGTCGGTTACTCGGCGACCGCGATTACTCGGCGACCGCGATTACTCGGCGACCGCGATCGGCGCGGCGGCGTCGCCCATGAGCAGGTCGAGGACGTGCGTGAGCTCGTGCTTGAGCTGCGTCCGCGGCACGATGCGGTCGATGAAGCCGCGCGTCTCGAGGAACTCGGCCGTCTGGAAGCCCTTGGGCAGGTCGCGGCCGATGGTCTCGCGGATCACGCGCGGCCCGGCGAAGCCGATCAGCGCGCCTGGCTCGGCGAGGTTCAGGTCGCCGAGCATCGCGAACGACGCCGTCACGCCTCCGGTCGTCGGGTGCGTCATCAGCGAGACGAAGGGCAGGCCCTTCTCGGCGAGGACGGCGAGGTTGGCGCTCGTCTTGGCCATCTGCATCAGCGAGAGCGCGCCCTCCATCATCCGCGCGCCGCCCGTCTGCGAGATGATGAGGCAGGCCATGTCGCCCTCGACTGCCCGTCGGATCGCGCGCGTCACGATCTCGCCGACAACCGAGCCCATCGAGCCGCCGACGAACGAGAAGTCCATCGCGGCGACCGACAGCCCGTGCGTCCCGATCAGGCCCGTCCCCGAGACGGCGGCGTCGTTGAGGCCGGACGAGATCTCGGCGGCGCGGACGCGCTCGGTGTACGCCTTGCGGTCCGAGAACTCGAGCGGGTCGACCGAGTGCAGGTTGGCGTCGTGGCGCGTGTAGCCGCCCTCGCCGAAGAGCAGGTCGAGGTAGCCGAGGCCGCGCATCTGGAAGTGGTGGCCGCACTTGGGGCACACCATCGCGTTCTCGGCGAGGTCCTTCTGGCTCGTGACGGTGTCGCACGTCGGGCACTTGGTCCAGTAGCCCTCGGGGACCTCATTTTGCTCGCTGACGACGGTCTGGATGCCGGCCGACTTGCGCGTGAACCACGCCATGGGAGAGCGGGAGTGCGGTAAAGCAGGCAAGATACCGCCCGCGCGCTGCCCACCGGGCGGGCGGTACGGTCCTGTTACCGACGTCCGGCCGGCGGCGTCGCGAAGGTCCCGACGTATGTCGGCTCGAAGGGGCCACCCGGGGCCGTTGCCCCGAGGCGCGCGATGCGGGCGCCGGACGGCGCGACGGCGAGCACGCGCACCGGGCGCGGCGCGAGCGCGTCGCGGAGCGCCTCGGCCGCGGGACCGGCGCAGGCGAGTGCCGACGTGTCCGGCACGCGGGCGTCCAGCCACGCACCGGCGTCGGTCAGGGCGACGGCCTCGGGCACATCGTCCCCGGATGTGCCTGCGACGTCCAGATACAGTTCGCCGCGGCGCGACGGGAGGGCGACGACGAGCGCCTCGCCGTCACGAACCTGGCATGCCGCCTCGGCCGCGAGCGCGGCCATCGTCGGGACGCCGACGAGGCGGGCGCCGGTCGCGAGGCACAGCCCGCGCGCGAGGCTCGCGCCGATGCGGAGGCCGGTATACGAGCCCGGCCCGGCCGAGACGGCGACGACGTCGAGGTCGGCGGGTGTCAGGCGGGCGTGGGCCAGCAGCTCGTCCACGAGACGGGCGAGGCGGGTCGCGTGGGAGCGCGGCACGTGCACGGACGCAGCGGCCAGCACGGCATCGCCCCGCATGAGGCCGACCGCGCAGACGTCCGTCGCCGTTTCGATGCCGAGCACGAGATCACCCATGGCGCGAATGTAGAGACGCCCTGCTGGGGCGCCGTGCGCCGCCGCCCGCCCGCGCCGCAGACGTCACCCGGACGCCGCCCGTGGCCGTGGACGTCGTGGCCGTGGAGGTCGCGGACGCCGCCCGGACGCCGCCCGTGGACGTCGATTCGTTTCGGATGGTGTGCCAGATTCGCCGGCCTCGGGTCGCGCCGCGTGGAGAGACGCCCCGCTGCGGCGTCTCTACGGGTGCGGTGGCCTTGACAAATCCTTCACGCACCGGCATCTTGGTCCTCCACCTGCTGCCGCCCCGATGCTCGTCTACGACGCCGACCACATCCGCAACGTCGCCCTCGTCGGGCATCAGGGCACGGGGAAGACGACGCTCGCCGAGGCGATGCTGTTTTCGTCGCATGGCGTCGCCCGCATGGGGACGGTCGTGGACGGGACGACGGCCAGCGACTACCACCCGTCCGAGAAGGAGCGCGGCGCCTCGGTCTTCACGAGCCTGCTCCACGCCGAGTGGGCCGGCCACAAGATCAACGTCCTCGACACGCCCGGCACGCTGGACTTCACCGGCGAGACGATCACGGCCCTCAAGGTCGCGGACACCGCCATCTTCGTCGTCGACGCGGCCGAGGGCGTGCAGGTCGGGACCGAGCTCGCGTGGTCCTACACCGAGGCCTCGAAGACGCCGGCGATGTTCGTGCTGAACAAGCTCGACACGGCCGCGTCGGACTTCGAGTCCGCGCTGGCGCGCATCCAGGACCGCTACGGCGCGGCCGCGACGCCGGTCCAGTTGCCCGGCGGCTCGGGCACGCGCACCATCGTCGACGTGCTGCTGATGAAGCAGATCCGCTTCGCCCCCGACGGCTCGCAGACCGTCGAAGACATCGCGCCCGAGTTTGCCGACCGTGCGGCCACGCTGCACCAGGAGCTCGTGGAAAGCATCGCCGAGAACGACGAGGGCTTGATGGAGCTCTTCTTCGAGAAGGGCACGCTGTCCGAGGACGAGATGCGGCAGGGCCTGCGCGGGGCGATGATCCGGCACCAGCTCTTTCCCGTCTTCCTCACCGTCGCGACCGAGAACGTCGGCGTGAGCCGGCTCATGGGCTTTATCGACAACGTCTGCCCGAGCCCGGCCGCGATGCCGCCGCCGCACCTCGACGCGGGCACCGTCGCCGTGGACGCCACGGCGGCGCCGGTCGCGTTCGTCTTCCGCACGATGGCCGAGGAGCACGTCGGCGAGTTCTCGTTCCTGAAGGTGGTCGACGGGACGCTCGAGGCGGGACTGGATCTGGAGAACGCACGCGACGGCGCGGCCGAGCGTCTCGGCCCGCTCTACGCCGTCAATGGCCGCGAGCGCGACGCCGTCGAGCATCTGGTCGCCGGTGACATCGGGGTCACGGTCAAGCTCAAGCACACGCACGCGGGCGACACGCTCCGGCGCAAGGGCTCGGCCGTCGTCGTGACGCCGGTCGCGTACCCCGAGCCGCGCATGACGGTCGCGGTGAAGGCCGAGCGCGTCGGCGAGGAGGACAAGATGGCGACCGGCCTGGCCCAGCTCGTCCGCGAGGACCCCAGCCTGCACGTCGAGCACGACGCGCACCTCGGCCAGATAACGCTCGCCGGGCAGGGCGAGCAGCACCTCGACATCGCGCGCTTCCGCCTCAAGACCCGCTCGGGCGTGGACGTCACCTTCGCCGCACCGCGTATTGGGTACCGCGAAACTGTCC
>JBBSUZ010000003.1:0-29846 GCA_038233965.1 Rhodothermales bacterium
CGGGCGCGGCCGGGCCGGCGAAGACGGTCGCGACCTCGCGGCCCGTCGCGTCGATCACGACGGCGGTGACGCGCTGGGCGGCCGTCACCGTGAGCGCGAGCGCCGAGGCGCCCGCCGTCGGGTTCGGTGCGGGAGGCGAGAGCGTGTAGCCGCCGTCCGCGCCCGGCGCGGGCTCGCCGGCCACCGTCAGCGTCGTCGGGCGGAGCACGAAGAGGCCGTTGTTGATGTCCGACACGACGATGGTGCCCGAGGCGAAGTACGGGTAGTTGGACCACTGCCCGTTGAACTGGGTCGTCGTGGACTGCGGGTACGTGTCGAAGTAGGCGACCTCGGTCATCTGCCCCTGCGCGAGGTTCGCCGTGTCCAGGATGCGCAGGCCGGACTCGTAGTTGGACTCGAACGCGTACCGGCCCCGGAGGTACAGGTTGTGATCGATCGTCGTCAACGCGGACGTGTACTGCCCGACGTAGCTCGGGCTGTCGAGGTCGGAGACGTCGAAGATCATGGTCCGCTGCGTCGGCGTGAGGCCGTTCTGCTCGTCGAGCTCGTCGTTGAGCAGCAGGTAGCGCTGGTCCTCGGTGAGCCAGCCCTGGTGCGAGTAGGCGAAGTTGGGGTACTCGCCCTTCGAGAGGATCCGGACGGTCGTCTTGTCCGTCACGTCGAAGATGCGGAGGACGTCCTCGTTGGCGGCGAAGCACAACTCGCGGCCGACGTAGTCGACGTCCGGGCCCGAGTAGGTCACGCACTGCGCGTCGTGGGTGTAGCCCGGCGTGCGGGGGCCGGTCTCCTGAGCGGCGTCGTTGAAGCAGCCGGCGAAGGTCGGGACGAGCGGATTCTGGATGTTGATCGCGTGGAAGCCCGGCGCGTTGCACGACGCCGGCAGCCCGCCGCCCTGGTTGCGGAAGCCGACGGCGTAGGCGAAGCCCGTCGACTCGTTGATGACGAGGTTGTGGACGGACCCGACGCGGGCGTAGACCACGTCCGGCGTGAAGTCGCGGGTGGCGAGCGGGGAGAGGCCGCGCAGGCGGGTGAGGTCGAAGACCTGCATCCCGTGGTTCGTCGCCTCCGAGACGACGAACGCATAGTTGCGGTAGACCTTGATGTCGCGCCACGTCGAGTTGGCCGTCTGCGTCGGCATCTTGCCGAGCACGAGCGGCTGCGACGGGTTGGTGACGTCCACGAAGACGGTGCCGGAGAGCGTACCGCCGAGCGCGTACTCACGGCCGGTCATCGGGTCGGTCCAGCCCCAGATGTCGTTCATGCCGCCCGTGCGGAGCGGGCCCGTCACGCCCGTCGGGACGAGGCTCATCACGTCGACGCCGCGGCACGGGTATGAGACGCCCCCGAGCGTGGCGGCGCCGTTGACGCACGCGGCGGGCCCGTTGATCTGGGCCGCGGCGGGGAGCGCGACGAGTGCCGCGAGGGCGAGGAGCGAGAGGCGGAGCATGGCGGTCAGCGGGTGAAGACGATGCGGCGGGTCACGGCCGTGCGCTCGCCGACGACGCGCACAACATAGGTCCCGGCCGGGCGGCCGTCACGGCGAACGTCGAGCGTGGTCGTGCCGTCGGCGGTGCCGTCGAACAGCACGGCGGCCTCGCGGCCGAGCGCGTCGACGAGGGTCGCGCGGACGTGCTGCGGGGCGTCGGTCGTGAACGAGAGGCGCGCGGCGTCGCGCGTGGGATTCGGTGCCGGATCGGAGAGCGCGAGGCCCGTCGCGGCGTCCGGCGCGGCCGTCTCGCCGGCGGTGGCGAGGCCCGTCGGGCGGAGGACGAACAGGCCGTTGTTGATGTCCGACGTGATGACGGTCCCGCTGGCGAAGTACGGGTAGTTCATCCACTGGCCTTCGTACTGGCGGCTGTTGTCCTGGTTGTACGTGTCGAACCGAGCGACCTCGGGCAGCGTCCCGCTCGCGAGGCCCTGCGTGTCGAGGATCCGGAGGCCCTGCGTGTAGTCGCTCGTGAACGCGTACCGGCCCTTGACAAAGATGTTGTGGGCGTAGGTCGCGATGGCCCCGTAGACATTGTAGGCGAAGCCGATGTTGTCGAGGTCGGCGGCATCCATCACGATCGTGCGGACGCCCTGCGACGCCCGGTCGAACTCGTCGTTGATGAGGATGTGGCGCCCGTCCTCCGTCAGCCAGCCCTGGTGCGAGTAGCCGACGTTGGGATAGTCCGCGAACGAGATCCGCTGAGGAGCCGCCTTGTTCGTCATGTCTACGACTGTCATCTCGCTGTTGAAGCCGCTGGACGACCCGGACTCCTGGCCCTGGTACGCGAAGCAGAGGTCGCGCCCGATGTAGTCGGCGTCCGGCCCCGGATAGGTGAGGCACTGCGTCTCGTGCGTGTAGCCGTCGCCGGTGTAGCAGCCGGCGTACGTCGGCGCCATCGGGTTGCGGACGTCGACGACGTGGATGCCGCCCGAGGTGCAGGTCGGGTTCGTGGCTCCCGTCGTGCGCGTCGCGCCGGCGAGGTAGAGGTAGCCGTTGAGGACCGAGAGCGTGTGGACGTTCGAGACGCGCGCGTAGCGGGCGTCGGCGGTGAACGTCTGGGGCGTGGTCACGCCGCGCAGGCGCGTGAGGTTGAACACCTGCACGCCGTGGCCGGAGGCCTCGGAGCTGGCGTACATCCAGCCGTTCTCTTGCCGCACGATGCGCCACTCGTTCTCGCCGGGCGTCGCCGAGGGCAGCTTGCCGAGGTAGACCGGCGCGTCGGGCACGGTGACGTCCACGAAGCCGATGCCGTTGCTCAGGCCGACGAGCGCGTACTCGCGCTGCGTCGCCGGGTCGGTCCAGCCCCAGATCTCGCTGAGGCTCGTCGGCACGGTCGGGACGAACGTCGAGAGCGGCATCCGGGCCGCGAGGTCGATGCCGCTGCAGGCGTAGACGCCGGCGAAGCCGTTCACGCAGGGCGTCGCCACGGCGACGAGGTCGTCGGGGGTCGAGGGCGAGAGGCCGGCGAGCGCGATGGCGTCGGGTTCAGCGGGCTGGGCGTGGACGGCGGCGACGCTCGCCAGGAAGAGGGCCGTCAGTCGGGCGAGGCGCATTCGGGGGGTGAGCACGGGGCTCAGCGGAAGGTGATGGTCTGCGACGTGGCCGCCTGGGCGCCAGCGACCCGCAGGATGTAGGTGCCGGCGGGGAGCGCGCCGCGACGCACGAGCAGCTCGGTCCGGCCGTCCGCCGTGGCGTCGAAGACGACGGCGACCTCGCGGCCGAGCGCGTCCACGAGGACGGCGCGGACGGCCTGCGGCGCGGCCGTCGTGAGCGTCAGCCGGACGTCGCCCGAGGCGGGGTTCGGGGCGGGGGCGGAGAGTGCGAAGCTCTGAGCCCCGGTCGGGGCCACGGGCTCGGAGGCCGTCGCGAGTCTCGTCGCGCGGAGCACGAACAGGCCGTTCGTGACGTCGGAGACGATGAGGTTGCCGCTCGGGAAGAACGGGTAGTTGCTCCACTGCCCGTCGTACTCGACCGTCGTCGACAGCGGGAATGTGTCGAAGTAGGCCACCTCGGTGATGAGCTGTTGGCCGATGCCCGAGAGGTCGAGAATGCGGAGGCCGGACTCGTAGTTGGACTCGTACGTGTAGCGGCCGACCGTGTAGAGGTTGTGGTCGATCGTCGTCAGGCCGGACAGGTACTGGAAGGCGAAGTCCGGGTTGTCGAGGTCCTGGAGGTCGAAGACGAGCGTGCGCTGGTTCGGCGTGATGCCCTGGTTGACCTGCACCTCCTCGTCGATCTCGTCCCCGAGCAGGAAGTAGCGCTGGTCGTCGGTGAGCCAGCCCTGGTGCGAGTACGCCTCGTTCGGGTACGCACCCTGGCTCACGATGCGGACGTCGGCCTTGTCCGTCACGTCGAAGATGGTCAGGACGTCCTCGTTGGAGGCGAAGCACATCTCGTGTCCGGTGTAGTCCGCGTCGGGGCCGCTGTAGACCACGCACTGCGCGTCGTGGGTGTAGCCCGGCGTGCGCGTGCCGGTCTCCTGAGCGGCGTCGTTGAAGCAGCCGCCGAAGGTCGGGTTGAGCGGGTCGCTGAGGTTGATCGCGTGCAGGCCGCGCACGTTGCACGCCGAGGGCAGGCCCGCGCCCGACGGCGTCCGGAAGCCGACGGCGTAGGCGAACCCGGTCGCCTCGTTCACGACGAGGTTGTGCGCCGAGCCGATCTTGGTGTAGCGCGTGTCGGCCGTGAACGTCCGCGTCGCGAGCGTCGAGAGGCCGCGCAGGCGGGTGAGGTCGAAGACCTGCATCCCGTGGTTCGTCGCCTCCGAAACGATGAGGGCGTAGTGCCCGATGGTCTTGATGTCGCGCCAGGACGAGTTGGCGGCCGCGGAGGGGAGGCGCCCGAGCACGCGCGGCGCCGTCGGTACGGTGACGTCCACGAACGCCGTCCCGTTGTGGAGCCCGACGAGGGCATACTCGTGGCCGTCGGCGGGGTCGGTCCAGCCCCAGATGTCGTTGCCGCAGATGTTCGGGTACGGCGACGTGCAGCTCCCGGCGGCGGCCGAGCCCATGGCCTGGGGCGAGACGCGCGCGAGGGCGTCGATGCCCGAGCACGGGAATGCCATGCCGCCGATGGTCGCGGTGCCGTTCGTGCAGACGCCCGCCTGGGCAGCGGCAGGACTCGAAAACGCCGCGGTGGCGAGGGCCACGGCGGCGACGAGGGCGAGGCGCTTGAGCATCGGAGGGGAGGAGTCGGCGGACACGCAGGCGGCGTGTCGGGCACGTGTGTGAACTCGGGTCGGGCCAGATGGCGCCGGCACCAAACGACGCCGCCGCGCCCGGTGGGGCGCGGCGGCGAGAGGGTCAGCGGCTGCCGGCGGCGGCGCCCGTTCCGCGCGAGGCGCGGAGCACGTCGGGCTGCAAGACGAACAGCCCGTTGTTGATGTCCATCGCGATGACGATGCCGCTGCGGAAGTACGGGTAGTTGGACCACTGCCCGTTGAACTGCGCCGTCGTCGCCTGCGGGTACGTGTCGAAGAAGGCGACCTCCTCCATGCGGCCCTGCGGGATCGTCCGCGTGTCGACGATGCGCAGCCCGGATTCGTAGTTGGACTGGTACGACAGGCCGTCGCGGATGTAGAGGTTGTGGTCGATCGTCGTGATGCCCGAGTCGTAGGCGAACAGGAACTCGGGGTTGTCGAGGTCGGCGGCGTCGAAGACGAGCGAGCGCTGGAACGGGACGAGGCCGGACTGCTCGTCGAGCTCGTCGTTGCCGACGACGTAGCGCCGGTCCTCGGTAAACCACGCCTGGTGCGTGTAGGCGTCGTTCGGGTAGGCCGCCTGCGAGATCGTCCGGATGCGCGCCTTGTCGGTCACGTCGAAGAACGTCACGACGTCCTCGTTGGAGGCGACGCAGACCTCGCGGCCTGTGTAGTCCGTGTCGGGCCCGTCGTACGTGATGCACTGGATGTCGTGCGTGTAGCCCGGCGCCGTGACGGGGCTCGCGTCCTTGTCGACGTCCGAAAAGCACGCCGAGAAGACCGGGTGCAGCGGGTCCTGGATGTTGACGACGTGGGCGCCCGGAGCCGCGCACGAGGCCGGCATGTCCGCGCCGCGCGTCGTCGCGCCGACGAGGTACGCGAAGCCCGAGTCCTCGTTGATCCAGATGTTGTGGACGTTGGTGACGCCGGTGTAGCGCGCGTCGGCGGTGAAGCGGCGCGCCGCGTCCGGCGTGAGGCCGCGGAGGTGAGCGAGGTCGAAGACCTGCATGCCATGCTCGCGCGCCTCGGACACGATGAACGCGTGGTCGTGGTACACCTTGATGTCGCGCCAGACCGTCGCCACGGTCGCCGTGGGCAGCTTGCCGAGCAGGATCGGGGCCGTCGGTGTGGTCACGTCGACGAAAAAGGTGCCGTCGCTCAGGCCGACGAGCGCGTACTCGCGGTTCGTCGTCGGGTCGGTCCAGCCCCAGATGTCGTTGCCCGAGCGCGGCGCGCCCATCGCGCTCAGCGGGACGTGTGCGAGCAGGTCGACACCGAGGCAGTCGTACGGACCGTCGGCGGCCGCGCCGGCCTCGGTCGGTGCCGGTGTGGACTTGCCCCCGATGCACGGCGCGCCGCCCTGAACCACGGGCGGGAGGCCAGCGGATGTCGGCGTCTGGGTCGGGCCGCCGGGCACGTCGCCGGTCTCGGTGCCGGCGTCGACGGGGCGGGTCTGGGCGCAGCCGGCGACGAACAGGGCCGCGCCGAGGAGTAGGGGTCGGATCATCGGAAAACGGGGGTGAGGGTAATCGTTTAGCAGCGAAAGCTACGACGCTCACCCGCCGTTTCAACGAGCGCCATCAGCGCTCGGCGGCTGGATCGGCTCACCGACCTCGAAGCGGTTCCGCTCGCGGCTCTTGCGCACGTGGTGCGGGTCGAACACGCGCCCGTTCATGGCCACGTAGACGCCCGGCGGCAGCGTCTGCACGGCCGCCACGGCGAAGCCGACGTTGAACTCGGCGTCGGACGCCTTGAAGCGCGCCGGCGTCAGTGACCCGACGAAGACGACGGTCTTGCCCGGCGACTCGCCCAGGAGATCCGACACGACGCGGGCCGTCGCGGCCATCGTGTCCGTCCCGTGCGTCACCACGACGTGCTCCGCCGGCGACGCCGCGACGCGCTCGGCGACGAGCGCGCGGTCGTCGTCCGTCATCTCGAGGCTGTCCTTGCGGAGGACGGTCTCGACCTGCGCGTCCAGCCCGACGCCGGCCGTGCGGAGGATGTCCGCGATCTGCGGCTCGCCGACCTCGTAGGCGCTCGCGGCGTCGAAGTACACCTTGTCGATGGTCCCGCCGGCGGTGAGGATGTGGAGCATGGATGGTTTGTAAGGTCGAAAGGTGCCGGCTGAAATGGGTTCCATCGGGTCCACCGCGACAACAAAAACATGTCATCCTGAACTCGTTTCAGGATCTGTGTTTTGTCTTTTGTTCGACGTCGATGAAACGCAGATCCTGAAACGAGTTCAGGATGACAAGAATGGAGGGTGGCGGTTGACGTCGGGCGTCGACGCGATTGATTTCGGTCCGCTGTCCGCTGTCCGCTGTCCGCTGTCCGCTGCCCGCCGGCTCACCGCGGCTCGGCCATCAGCGCGCGTTCGACGGCGTCGTACGTAGCGCGGGCGACGAGCGGGTCGCGGGCGAGATCGGCCTGACGGCCGCGGGCGTCGTCGGGCGTGACGTCGTGGAGGGCGAGGGCGACGGCGCGGAGGCTGTCCCGGACGGCGGCGCGCCGGGGCACGGGAGCCGTCGCCGCGCGGGCGTCAGCGAGCGCGAGGTCGGCGAGCAGGTCCACGAGCGACGAGTCGACCGGGACGGGCTCGGGGCCGACCGCGGCCCCCGTCACTGCGTCCGCGGGCGGTTTGCTGCAGCCGGCGACGGCGAGGAGGGCGAGCGCGGCCGCGCGCCTCACGCGGCGTCGGCCGGCGCGTCGACCGTCTCGGGCGCGTCGACTTCCATCCGGAGCAGGTGCGCCGCGTAGGTCTTGCCCTGCGCGTCGAGCTTGAGCGAGACCGTCCCGCCGCCGCCGAGCGCGCCGTGCAGCAGGAAGTTCAGCGCCGAGAGGTTGGGCAGCTCGAACCGCTCGACCTCGCCGTCGACGCGCGGCCCGAAGTGGGCCTTGACGCGCTCGGCCGTGACCGTCTCGCGGAGCCAGTCGTAGTGCGCCGGGTCGCGCGCGATGAGGCCGACGTTGACGGCGTCGCCCTTGTCGCCGGAGCGGCCGTAGCAGAGGTCGAGGAGGAGGGCCATGCGGGATGCGGGATATGGGATTGGCGGAAGCTAAGGGCGGAGCCGACTGCACATCCCGTATCTCCAATCCCGCATCCCCTCACGGAATGAGCTTGTTCAGCGGGTACTCGATGAAGCCCTCGGCGCCCATGCGCTTGAGCTCCGGGATGAGCGTCCGCACCACCTTCTCCTCGACGATGGTCTCGACGGCGACCCACTCCTCGGAGAAGAGCGGCGAGATGGTCGGGTTGCGGAGCGCGGGCAGCTTCTCGACGAGCCCGGCGAGGGCGTCGCGGCGGACGTTCATCTTGAGCCCGACACGGCCCTCGGCTCGGATCGCGCCCTCCATCAGAAGGGCGAGGTTCTCGATCTTCTCGCGCTTCCACGGGTCCGCCCACGCCGCGTGGTTGGCCACGAGCTGCGTGTTGGACTCGAGGATCGTCTCGACGATGCGCAGGCCGTTGGCGCGCAGGCTGTTGCCCGTCTCCGTCACCTCGACGATGGCGTCGACGAGGTCCGGCGCCTTCACCTCGGTCGCGCCCCACGAGAACTCGACGTCGGCCGTGACGCCGTTGGCGGCGAGCCAGCGGCGCGTGAGCTCGACGACCTCGGTGGCGATGCGCTTGCCCTCGAGGTCCTTCACGGACTGGATGTCGGACCCGTTTGGCACCGCGAGCACCCACCGGACGGGCCGCATCGACGCCTTCGAGTAGATCAGGTTGGACACGACGTGGACGTCGGCCGAGGTCTCGCTCACCCAGTCGAGGCCGGTGATGCCGGCGTCGAACACGCCGTCTTCGACGTAGCGGGCCATCTCCTGCGCGCGGACGAGCATCGCGCTCAGCTCCTCGTCGTCGGTGGAGGGGAAGTACGAGCGGTCGCGGACGGAGAAGGCGTAGCCGGCCTTCTTGAGCAGGTCGAACGTCGAGTCCTGGAGGCTGCCTTTGGGGAGGCCGAGTTTGAGGAGGGGCACGAGGGTTGAGGGGTTGAGAGGTGGAAGGGTTGAAAGGTGAAAGGCCGTTTGGGGCACACGTAGAGCCGCCCCGCTGGGGCGTCTTCTACCCGGATGGCACCGCGCCGGACCGTGTCCGGGCGACCGTCTCCGTGCCGGTCGCGTCACGCATGGCCGTCCGCGCCGGCGCGGAGCGCGCGGGCCCAAGCGGTGACGGATGCGCGACGGGCGGCGGCGTCGAGCGCCGGGTCGTCCCACACGGCCTCGACGTGCTCGATGAGCGCCGAGCCGACGATGACGCCGTCGGCGTGGGGGGCGAGGCGGGCGGCGTCCTGAGGCGTGCGGATGCCGAAGCCGACGAGGAGCGGGACGGCGTCGACGAGCGCGCGCGTTCGGTCGAGGTAGTCTGTTATTGCATCGGATGAATCGAGCGCGCCTCCCGTCAGGCCGGGCGACGAGACGGCGTAGACGAAGCCCGTCGAGCGCTCAGCGACGGCGCGGACGCGCTCGGCCGGCGTATTCGGGGCGACGAGGTACGTCATGCCGAGCCCCGCGTCGGCCGCGTCGGCGTCGACGAGGTCGCCCTCGCCGGGCGGGAGGTCGGGCAGGATGAGGCCGGACGCGCCGGCCTGCGCGGCGTCGCGGCAGAACGCGGCGACGCCGTACTGGAGGACCGGGTTGACGTAGCCCATGAGCACGAGCGGGACGTCCGGGTGCCGCCGCGTGAAGGCCTCGGCCGTGCGGAACGCGTCGGTCATGGTGACGCCGTGGCCCAGCGCACGCGCGGTCGACCGCTGGATGGGCAGGCCCTCGGCGAGCGGGTCCGAGAACGGCATGCCCAGCTCGACGAAGTCGGCCCCGGCGTCGGCGACGGCGTCGAGGACGTCGAGCGTTCCGGCGGGGTCGGGGAAGCCGCTGGTGAGGAACAGGCCGAGCGCGGTGCGGCCGGCGTCGCGGAGATCGGAGAGGTGGGTCTGGAGGCGGGTCACAGGCTCAGGCGGTCCGAGATCGTGGCCATGTCCTTGTCGCCACGGCCAGAGACGTTGACGACGCAGACGGCGTCGGCGTCGAGCGTCGGCGCGATCCGTTCCAGCAGCGAGATGGCGTGGGCGGTCTCGAGGGCGGGGATGATGCCTTCGAGTTGCGAGAGCAGCGTGACGGCGGCGATCGCCTCGTCGTCGGTGACGGCGTGGTACTGGACGCGGCCGGCGTCCTTGAGGTACGCGTGCTCGGGGCCGACGCCCGGGTAGTCGAGTCCGGCGGAGATCGAGTGCGGGAGCGTCACCTGGCCGGCGTCGTCCTGGAGGAGGTAGGACATCGAGCCGTGGAGGACGCCCGGCGAGCCGAGCGTGAGCGTCGCCGCGTGCTTCCCGTCGAGCCCTTCGCCGCCGGCCTCGGCGCCGTAGAGGGCGACGTCGTCGGCGAGGAAGGGGTAGAAGATGCCCATCGCGTTGGAGCCGCCGCCGATGCAGGCGAAGATGGCGTCGGGCGTCTCGCGGCCGGTCGCGTCGAGCAGCTGGGCCCGCGTCTCGTCGCCGATGACGCGCTGGAAGTCGCGCACCATCGCCGGGTACGGGTGCGGCCCGACGACGGAGCCGATGCAGTAGAACGTGTCGTCGGGGTTCGTGACCCAGTCGCGGAAGGCCTCGTTGGTGGCGTCCTTGAGCGTCTGCGAGCCGGACGTCGCCGGGCGGACCTCGGCGCCGAGCAGGCGCATCCGGACGACGTTGAGGTGCTGGCGCTCGATGTCCTCGGCGCCCATGTAGACGATGCACGGCAGCCCGAAGCGGGCGCAGATCGTCGCCGTCGCAACGCCGTGCTGGCCGGCGCCGGTCTCGGCGATGATGCGGCGCTTGCCCATCCGCCGCGCGAGCAGGATCTGCCCGACGGTGTTGTTGACCTTGTGCGCGCCAGTGTGGCAGAGGTCTTCCCGCTTGAGAAAGACGGTGCGGCCGACGTGCTCGCTGAGGCGCGGTGCGGGCGAAAGCGGCGTCGGCCGGCCGACGTACTCGCGCAGGAGCGTCCGCCACTCGGCCCAGAAGGCGGGGTCGGCCTTGGCCTCGTCCCACGCGGCGCCCAGGGCGTCGAAGGCGGGGGCGAGGATCTCGGGGACGAACGCGCCGCCGTACGCGCCGAAGCGGCCGCGGGCGTCGGGAAGTGTGGTACTGGGTGCTGAGTTCACGGTACGATTGGGCTACGGGCGGTGGGGCGGCGGTACCTCGTACCCCGAACCCTGGAACGTCTTTCCCACGGCGTCGAAGAACGCAGCGAGGCGGTCGAGGTCCTTCACGCCCGGTGAAGACTCGACCGACGACGACAGGTCGACGGCGTAGGGCCGCATCGTCGCGATGGCCTCCGCGACGTTGTCGGGGCCGATGCCGCCGGCGAGGAAGACGTCGGCGTGGGCGGTGAGGTCGCGGGCGACGCGCCAGTTGAAGCTCTCGCCCGAGCCGCCGAACAGGCCGCCGAAGAGGCTCGTCGTGTGCGTGTCGAGCAGGAGGAAGTCGACGACGTCGAGGTAGGGCTCCGCCATCGCGCGGACCTGCTCGGCCGAGGCGTCGTGCGTCACCGGGATCGCCTTGATGACGGGAACGGTGATCGCGGCGCACGTCTCGGGCGACTCGTGGCCGTGGAGCTGCGCCATCTGGAAGCCAACCTCGGCGCAACGCGCGTTGACGGCCTCCGCCGTCTGGTCCACGAAGACGCCGACGGGGACGGGACCCGACACCCACGCGATGATCTCGCGCGCGGCCTTCGGGTCGACGTAGCGCGGGCTGCCCTCGTGCTGGATGAAGCCGAGGAAGTCCGCGCCGGCGGCGGCGCAGAAGCGGGCGTCGTCGAGGCGCGTGATGCCGCAGATCTTGGTTTTGGTCGTCATGGGATGTGGAAAGGGGGATACGGGATGAGCAGAGGGAGTACGCAGAACGCATCTGCGAATCCCCTATGACGCATCCCGCATCCTGCCGCGTGCCAGCGCCACGGCCGTCTCCCGCCGCAGCGCCGCGAGCGCCCGGCCGGGATCGGGCTCGCGCATGAACGCGGTGCCGACGAGGAAGGCGTCGGCGCCGGCGTCGCGGAGGCGGGCGGTGTCGTCGGACGTCCGGATGCCGCTCTCGGCGACGCGGACGACACGCTCGGGCAGCAGCCGGAAGACGATCTCGGCCCGGCCGAGATCCACCGAGAACGTGTGCAGGTCGCGGCTGTTGACGCCGACGACGGCGAGGCGGTCGACGTCGAGCGCATCGAGCTCGGCCGCGTCGTGGACCTCGACGAGCACGCCGAGGCCGAGCTCGGTCGCGGCGTCGTGGAGGTCGTGCAGGTGCGCGGGTTCGAGCGCGGCGGCGATGAGCAGGACGGCGTCGGCGCCGTAGGCGCGGGCCTCGGCGATCTGGTAGTCGGACACGACGAAGTCCTTGCGCAGCAGCGGCAGGTCGACGGCCTGGCGGACGGCCGCGAGGTGGTCCAGCGATCCGCCGAAGTGCGTCGGCTCGGTCAGGACCGAGAGCGCCGCCGCGGCGGCAAAGCGGTACTGGCGGGCGATCTCGGCCGGGTCGTACTCGGTCCGGATGACGCCTTCGGACGGGCTCTTGCGCTTGCACTCGGCGACGAACGTCGGCCCGTCGGGCCGGCGGAGGGCGCGGGCGAGGCTGAGCGTCGGCGCGTAGTAGGCGGAGCGCCCTTCGAGCGCGGCGACCGGAATGCGGGCTTGGCGGTCGGCGACGAGCGCGCGCGTGTCGGCGAGGATCTGGTCGAGGATGGTCGCGGTGGCGTTCACAGGTCGGCCACCGGCTGGGGAGTCGCGGCGACGTCGTTGGAGGCCTCGACGAGCAGGTCGAGCGTGCGCAGGGCGCGGCCCGAGGCGATGCTGTCGCGGGCGGCGTCGAGGCAGGCCGCGAGCCCGTCGAACTCGGCCGACGCGAGGAGCGCGTAGGCCGCGTTGAGCAGGACGACGTCGGCCTGCGGACCCGTCTCGCCGGCGAGGACGGCGCGGACGATCTCGGCGTTCTCCTCGGGCGTCCCGCCCTGGAGCGCGGCCGCGGAGACGCGCGCGAGGCCGTACTGCTCCGGCACGACCGTCTGCTCCAGCAGGCCGCCGTCGAAGGCGTGCGAGCCTGTCTGGTAGACGGTCGTCGGGCTGGTCGTGCTCAACTCGTCTAGCCCGTCGTGGGCATACACGACCACGACGTGCTCGGAGCCGAGGCGCATCAGGATCTCAGCCATCTGGCGCGCCACCTGGTCCGAAAAGGCCCCGATGAGCTGGCGCTTGACGCCGGCGGGGTGGCAGAGCGGCCCGAGGATGTTGAAGGCGGTCCGCACGCCGAGCGCCTTACGGACGGGCCCGACGTGCTTGAGGGCCGGGTGGTATTCGGGCGCGAGCAGGAAGCAGATGCCGGTCTCGCGGAGGCAGCGCGCGGCGTCTTCAGGCCCGGCGCCGGTCCGCACGCCGAGCGCGTCGAGGACGTCGGCCGAGCCGGAGAGCGAGGACACGCCCTTGTTGCCGTGCTTGGCCACGGGCACGCCGGCACCGGCCACGACGAAGCTGGCGGCGGTCGAGATGTTGAAGGAGCCGGAGTGGTCGCCCCCCGTCCCGCAGAGGTCGACGGGGTTGAGGCCCGACGTGTCGACAGGCACGGCGTACTTGCGCATCACGCGGGCGAAGCCGGTGAGCTCGTCGAGCGTCTCGCCGCGGGCGCGCAGCCCGAGCAGCAGGCCGGCGATCTGCTCGGGGCTGGCCTCGCCGCGGAGCATGCAGTCCATGGCCTGCCCGGCCTGGGCCTCGGTGAGCGTCTCGCCCTCGGCGACGAGGGTCAGTAAAGGTTTCAAGGTTGAGAGGTGGAGGGGTTGAGAGGGGAAGACGGGCCGTCTGGTCTGACGGCGTCGGCGTGGGCGTCGTACAGGACGTCTGGCTCTGCGAGGGTGGCCGTTGAGATCAGATAGCGGATCAGACCTGCGAGAGCGGCTCCGATCCGGTTGCAGACGTTGGTGAATCGGTCGAAATCGTCTGGTAACAGGTAGGCTTCATCGAGCGCGACGTAGAGCTGTGAGCGGACTTCGGCGCACGACGCTTTCGCGATGACCAGAAACCGGGCGAAGTCGCGAGGCGACCGACGCTCATGGCCTTCGGCGATGTTGGACGTGATCGAAATGCAGGCGCGGCGCACCTGATCGACGAGCGCCCGGTCCCGCGAGAAGGCACCAGACCGAGTCGCGGCATACACGTCCCGCGTCAACTCGCGGCCGAGTTGCCACGCCTGGATGTGTTCGAACCGTTTAAAGCTGCTCATCAGATTCAGGAGTCGCATTTCCGCATTCCCTCTCAACCCTCAACCTCACAACCTCTCAACCCAGTTCGAGACGATCCGCCCGCCCTCCGTCGTCAGCACCGATTCGGGGTGGAACTGGACGCCCTCGACGGGATGCGTGCGGTGGCGGAGGCCCATGATGACGCCGTCCGCCGTCTCGGCCGTGACTTCGAGGTCGTCCGGGAGTGAGGCGCGGTCGACGACGAGCGAGTGGTAGCGCGTCGCCGTGAAGTCCGGCGCGACGCCGGCGAAGACGCCCAGGTTCTGGTGCCGGATCGCGCTCGTCTTGCCATGCATCAGCGTCTCGGCGTGGACGATGCGGCCGCCGTAGACCTCGCCGATGGCCTGGTGGCCGAGGCAGACGCCGAAGACCGGAATCGTCGGGCCCAACTCGCGGATGAGCGCTTCCGAGACGCCAGCGTCGGCGGGGCGGCCGGGGCCGGGCGAGATCAGGATGCCGGCCGGCGCCAACGCGGCGACGTCCGCGACCGTGACGGCGTCGTTGCGGACGACGCGGACGTCGGGCGTGGCGGCCGCGACGAGGTGGACGAGGTTGTACGTGAACGAGTCGTAGTTGTCGACGACGAGGATCATGGCGTGCGCAGAGCGGTGAGGACGCGGATGTCATGGCGCGCGCAGGCCGCGGCCTTCTCGGTCTCGGCGATGACGTCGCTCGTGACGGTGTAGCCCAGCCCTTCCGCGAGGGCGCGGACGTCCGACGTCGGCGCGCCGTAGAGGCCGTGGGTCTCGACGAGCAACACGCGCGGCGTGTCGGCCGCGTCGGCGAGGCCCTCGAGGATCTCGCGCTCGGCGCCCTCGCAGTCCAGCACGAGCACGTCGCACGGCGGGACGTCGGTCACGACGGCGGCCGTCGTCTCGCCGTAGACGCCGTGCGCGGCCCCAACGACGGCGTGGTGAACGGTCACGCGGTCCGCGACGCCCGCCGCGCGGAGCGTGGCCGCGATGAGCGGCAGCATGGCATCGGACGCCTCGAAGGCCTCGACGTGGCCGTCCGGACTGGCCGCGATGGCTGCCACCGCCGCCGTCACCCCGTGCCCGCCGCCGACGACCACGACGCGCTCGCCGGGCCCGACGTGCGCCCGCATCCCGGCGACGAGGCCCGACTCGTAGTCCGGCCGCGATCGGTGCGGGTCGGCCCACCAGCGCTTCACGGCGAGGTCGAGCAGGCGCGTCCGGTCGCCCGTCGGGACGCCGTTGAAGCGCGTCTCGCCGACGACCGGCGTGAAGCGGCGCGTGCGGCGGTACGCGGTGAGGAGCGAATCGTGGAGGCGGGTCTTGAGCGTCATGCCGGCGTCGAAACCGGCGTGCGGAGGCCGACGGCCTCGCGGACACGGCCCATCACCTCCTCGGCGCGGGCGACGGCCGCGCGGGCCCCCGAGTCGAGCGCATCGCGGACGTCGTCGGGGCGCTCTTCGAGCACGCGCCGGCGCTCGCGGGCTTCGGCGAAGTGGTCCGAGATGAGCGCGGTGAGCGCGGCCTTGGCATGGCCGTAGCCGTAGCCGCCGGCGCGGTAGGCGGCCGCGATCTCGTCGCGCGTCGCATCGTCTGCGAAGAGGCGGATGAGGGCGAAGACCGGATCGGTATCCGGGTTTTTCGGATCCTCGAGCGGTGTCGAGTCGGTGACGATGGCGCTCACCGCCTTCTTGAGCGCGGTGCCCTCGTCGAACAGGCCGATGGCGTTGCCGTAGCTCTTCGACATCTTGCGCCCGTCCGTGCCCGGCACGACGGCGACGTCGTCGAGGATCATCGGCTCGGGGACCGGGAAGGTCTCGCCCCACGTCTGGTTGAAGCGGATCGCGAGGTCGCGGGAGATCTCGACGTTCTGCTTCTGGTCCGCCCCGACCGGCACGACGAGCGGCCGGGCCGGGTCGCCGTAGACCAGAATGTCGGCCGCCTGGAGCACGGGGTACGTGAACAGGCCGGCGTTGGCGTCGAGGCCCTGCTGGACCTTGTCCTTGAACGCGAGGCCTTTCTCGAGCTGGCTCTTGGGCGTGATGCAGAGCAGGATCCACGCGAGCTCGGCCGTCTGCGGCACGCGGCTCTGCGCGAAGAGGTGCGCCTTAGACGTGTCGAACCCGAGCGCGAGGTAATCGAGGGCGACGTCGTGCGCGCTCCGCCGCAGCGCCTCGGCGTCGCGGACGGTCGTCAGGGCGTGGAAGTCCGCGAGGAAGACGTAGGCCTCGGCGCGCCGCGAGGCGTCGTTGGCGAGCGCGATGTGCTGGCGCAGCGCGCCGAAGTAGTTGCCGAGGTGCAGCGTCCCGGACGGCTGCACGCCGGAGACGACGACGGGAAGGGAGGTCATTAAATCGAAGCCGTGAGGCGAATCGTTGGAGCGCAGCATGCTGCGCCCAGCTTCCCGGGGGATGGGACGTCCGACGTGCGCGGACCGGGCGACGGCCCCTTACCCGAACCGGAGGAGACGTCTTAGAAAGGTGCCGATTCCGGCTATTACAGTCGTCTAGCCGCGGCGGCCGCCCGACGTGAGGTCGCGGAGGACGTCGAGGCGGCGGTCCGAGGCCTCGGCGTTGTGGCCGAGGATGGCGCGCGTGCGCTCCTGGTGGTGGATGGCGTCGACCTCACCGCGGAGATCGCTGGCAAAGGCACGCTCGCGGTCGGCGAGGGTCATCAGGCGCTCGGCGTCCGTGCGGCCGAGGTCGCTCGGCGTCCGGCCCATGCCGTTCGGCGGCGTCGCGCCGTAGCTCAGCAGCGTCTCGGACATCTTGGCCATCTCGGTCCGGAAGAACGGCAGCAGGGCGGCGACGCGGTCGCGGGCCTCGCCCGGCGCGAGCGACTCGAGCGCGCCGCGGTAGTCCTCGAAGAGGTCGATGTGGCGCTCGGCGATGGGCATCACGCGCGCGGCGCTCTCGGCGCGCGTCGCGTAAAAGCCAGCGCCGCCTTTGTTGAGGAGGGGTCGGAGGGCCTGGAACATGGTCGGGGAGGGGTCGGGGTACGAGGTACACGGTACGAGGCATCCAGGTACGTCGTACCCGGTACCCCGTACCTGATCACAAAAGGTCGCTCGTGGCGGAGCGCATGGCGGTGAACAGGGCGGCGGCCTTGGCGTGCGTCTCGGCGTGCTCGGCGGCGGGGTCGGAGTCGGCGACGATGCCGGCGCCGGCCTGGACGGTCGCAGTCTGGTTGCCGTCAGCGTCTTCGGTGACGAGGAGCGTGCGGATGGCGATGCAGGTGTCGAGCGCGCCGTCGAAGCCGGCGTAGCCGACGGCCCCGGCGTACGGCCCGCGCCGGATGGGCTCGAGCGCGTCGATGATCTCCATCGCGCGCACCTTGGGCGCGCCCGAGACGGTCCCGGCGGGGAAGCACGCCGCGAGGACGTCGACGGCGTCGCGGCCCTCGACGTCGCCCGAGACGGCCGAGACGATGTGCATGACGTGCGAGAAGCGCTCGACCTCGGCGTAGCGGTCCACGCGGACCGAGCCCGGGCGGCTCACGCGGCCGACGTCGTTGCGGCCGAGGTCGACGAGCATGAGGTGCTCGGCGCGCTCCTTGGGGTCGGCGAGCAGCTCGGCCTCGAGCGCGGCGTCGTCGGCCTCGGTCGCGCCGCGGCGGCGCGTCCCGGCGATGGGCAGGACGGTCGCCCGGCGCTCGGCGCCCGCTGCCGCCTCGGCCTCGGTCGGACGCGGGTCGACGCGGGTCAGCACCTCGGGGCTGGAGCCGACGAGCGTGAAGTCGCCCTCGGGCACGTCCAGCCCGTCGACGTCGAGGTAGAAGAGGTACGGGCTCGGGTTGACCTGCCGCAGCGCGCGGTACAGGTTGAAGCGGTCGCCCGTGAACGGCATCGCGAACCGCTGCGAGAGCACGACCTGGAAAATGTCGCCGTCGACGATGTGCTGCTTGGCGGTCCGCACGCCGTCCTCGAAGGCGTCTTGGGTGACGCTCGGGGCGGGGGCGTCGGCGAGCAGCTGGACGGCCTCGCCGGGCGTCGGGAGCGTGTGGTCGAGGTCCAGTTCGAGATCGGCGATCCGCTCCATCGCGTCCTCGTAGGCGTCCTCCAGGTCCGTGTCCTCGTCCACGAAGGCCGTCGCGATGAGGATGGACTGGTGGCGGACGTGGTCGAACGCGACGACGGTGTCGTAGAAGCCCCACACGGCGTCGGGCAGGCCGAGCACGTCGGGCGGGCCGACGGGGAGCGCCTCGAGCTGGCGCACGGCGTCGTACGCGACGTAGCCGACGGCGCCGGCGGTCAGGCGGGGCAGGCCGGGCACGCGCGCCTGCTCGACGCGCGACAGCACGCGCCGGAGCGCGTCGAAGACGGACCCGCGCTCGACATCGACCTCGTGCGGCGCGCCGTCGCCGTACACGGCGCCGCCGGGGCGGTGCAGGTGGACCCGGTCGCCGCGGCTCTCGAGCACCAGATACGGGTTCTTGCCGAGGAACGAGTAGCGCCCGAGCCGGTCGCCGCCCTCGACGGACTCGAGCAGGAAGCCGAACGTGCCGGGCTCGCGCAGCGCGAGGAAGGTGGCGACGGGCGTCGTGAGGTCCGCCGAGCGCCGGCGGTAGACGGGCACGGCGAGCTTCCGCCCGTCGGTCGGGCACTGTGCGTGGACGATGGCGGCAAACTCGTCGAAGGTCACGGAGTGGACGTCTGGATGGAAAGAGTCGGACGAGGCAGAACGGGCCGTCAACAAAAAAGCCCCCCGCTCGGCATGAACGGTGGGGCTCTGTCGGTGCCGCGAATGTCAGGCCACAGGCCTAGCGCGGACCGCCCACCGGGAGCGTGCCATGCCAGTACGGCCAGGAGCAGACGGGAGCGGTGCAGGTCATGTCGGGAAGGTACATCGGGCCGGGGCGGCGTGCCACGCCTCCGACGGTCGAGCGGCGACCCTCATACGGTCTCCGTCAAGGAGTATTCAGAAGCTGTTTGATGAAAGGGCACGGCACTCATCAGAACATGTCGTCATTCCCGCGCACGCGGGAATCCAGAATCGTGAGACGATCCGCGCCGCCTTGGCATTGAGGGCCGTCGATGCGATGCCCGAGTAGCACCGCCACGGTGCGCGCTCAGCGCGAGGCCGGGCGTGTCCGCTGTGACTCTGGATTCCCGGTCGGGGCCGGGAATGACGGCGTTGAGGGAACGGGATTCGGCAAACAGTCACTCAGGACGGCACGGCGGGCGCGTCTGCGGGGAGCGCGATGCCGAGGGCCTGCGCGAGCCGCGCGTCGTACTTGTACGGGTCAGAGAACGTCCGCAGCGCGCCGTCGGCCTCGGCCGTGGCGGTGAAGTAGACGAACTGGGCCGCGAACGGGCGCGCGAGCGGGACGCCCCGGCGCGGGCCGCGGCGGTAGGCGGCCTCGGCCTCGCCCGGCGCCCAGCCGTTGACGGTCGTCAGGAGGTACTCGGCGAGCTTCTCCGGCGCGCCGGCCTGCACGCAGCCGCTCGACATCGACGAGCCGACGCCGTCGGCCAGCGTGTAGCGCTTGTTCGTGTCGTGGATAAGGATCGCGTACGGGTTGTGCATCAGGAATTTGACGCGTCCGAGCGGGTTCGCCGCGCCCGGCCGCTGCACGAAGCGGAAGCCCGCGATGCCGACCGAGTCCCACGGGACGTAGCGGCTGTCGACCGGCCGCCCGTTGAGCGACACGTCGACGCCCTGCCGCCAGAGCGCGAGGCTGTCGCGGCGGGCCTGCGCGAAGAGGCTCGGCGCGAGCGAGGCGGGGACGTACCACGCCGGCTGAAACTCGACCGTGTGGATCGAGTCGCGGATGACCGGCGTCGTCCAGCCCGTCGTGAGGGCCGAGCCGACGTTGGCCGGCATGAGCAGCTTTGTCTCGACGCGGTCGCCTTCGGCGTGCTCGACGCGGAGCTCGAACGCGGCGATGTTGACCCAGACGTAGTCGCTCCCGAACGTGTCGGGCAGCCAGCGCCAGCGCTCGAGGTTGAGCGCGAGCCGCGCGCGGAGCTCGGCCGGGTCGGCGTTGAGCAGGCGCGTCGCCGTCGAGTCCAGCATGCGGTCGACGGGCAGGCGGCGGGCCTGCTCGAAGCGGCCCAGCGCCGTCGCGAGCGAGTCGTCGAAGAGGTACGGCTCGGAACGCTGCCACGCGTCGACCGAGTCGACGGGCAGGAAGCCGTAGGCCGTCAGGCGCTCGCGCAGGTGCGGGACGCGGACCGACCGGCCGCCGGCCATGAGCGCCGGACCGGACGGAATCGGCGCGAGGTCCGTGCGGAGCGCGGCGAGGCGGGCGGCGAGGCGGCGGTAGCCGGCCTGCTGCGGACGAAGCCCGTCGAGCGCACGCCCGACGCGCGCAGCGTCGCCGGTGCGGACGGCCGCCTCGAGCGCGTGGAACGCCACATCGGCGCTGTCGCGGACGGTCGGAAACCACGTGCCGGGATACAGGGCGGCCGGGGACGTCCGGCGGCCGCGGAGGGCGTCGCCGAAGCGGAGCACGGCGCTGCTGAGCGCGACGTCGGCCTCGGCTGCGAGCGCGGGGCGACTGTCCGTGAGCGAGTCGCGGGCGGCATCGTCGAGCCGGGCCCACTGCGTCTCGGCTGCGTCCAGCGCTGCGACGGCCCGAACGGCGTCGGCCGCACCGACGCCGGCCATGTCGATCCCGTCGCGCGGGACGCCGGCGAGGAGCGCGGCGGCCGCGCGGCGCTGACGTGCGGCCGGCCAGAGCGGCGCACCCGCGTAGAGCGATGCCGTCGCCGGGTGGCGCGTCCCGGCCGAGGCCAGCTCGGCCACGACGGCGGACGACACGGCCTCGGATGACGGTGCGGACGGCCCCCGCTCAAAGAAGGAGTCGAAGAAGCCCCAGCCGATGAGGGCGAGGAGCATCAGGACGGACGTCGAGTTCAGGCGCACAGGATCGGGCGGTCGGGCGAGACAAGTCTACGGCTCGGGGCCGGGCGCTCGTCTTTGAGGGACGTCGAAACGCCCGAACTCGCAGGCTCCGCACACATGACGGGCGTCGGGACGGCCGGTTCTGTGAAGAGGACGCAGGCCGCTGAATCCGCTGGAACTGGCGGCGGGCGGGGCGTACACTGATAACTGACCGTTCAGTTAGTAAGTGATGCCCGACCCGCCTGCCCCGACCGAAGCGCCCCGCTGGCGTCGCCGCCGCGACGCCCGCCCGGCCGAGATCACCGACGCCGCGCTGGCCCTTTTCGCCCAAACCGGCTTCGCCGCGACGACTGTCGCCGCCATCGCCGCCCGTGCGGG
Organism: Rhodothermales bacterium; assembly: GCA_038233965.1. Lineage (GTDB taxonomy): Bacteria > Bacteroidota > Rhodothermia > Rhodothermales > Rubricoccaceae > DASVSE01. The sequence continues at coordinate 21,142 of JBBSUZ010000003.1, forward strand.
CGTCACGAAGGGCACGGTCTACCTCTACTTCCCGAGCAAGGAGGACCTGTTCGCGGCCGTCGTCCGCGAGCGGACGCTGCCGATGATCGAGCAGGGCGAGGCGCTCTCGGCCGCCTTCACCGGCTCGTCCTCCGACCTGCTGCGCCAGCTGTTCAGCCGCTGGTTCGCCGTGCTCCGCGCGCCCGAGCGCATCGCCCTGCCACGCCTGATGATGGCGGAGGGCGTCGCCTTCCCGCACCTCACACGCTTCTTCGTCGAGGAAATCGTGCAGCGCGGGCGGAGCCTCTTCGCCAGCGCGATCCGCCGCGGCATCGGCGCGGGCGAGTTCCGCGAGGTCGACCCGGACCTCGCGGCGCGCCTTGCCACGGCGCCGCTCATCTACGCCGCGCTGCACCAGACCTCGTACGCCTCGTTCGACGCGCCCCTCGACGCCGACGCGTACCTCGCGACCCACATCGACCTGTTCCTCGGCGGCCTCCGCGCCGACTCCTGACATGACGCTCCGCTCTGCCGCGCTCGCGGCTGCACTGCTCCTCACGACGGCCGCCCGCGCGCAGGTGCCGGCCGACACCGTCGCGCTCTCCCTCGGCGACGCACTCGGGCTGGCCGAGGTCGGCTCGGCCCGGACGTCCATCGCCGGCCTGCGCGTGACCGAGGCCGAGGCGCGCGTGCAGCAGGCCCGCTCCGCGCTCTTCCCCAATCTCTCGGCCGCCGTCGGCTTCTCCGAGCGGACGACCAACTCGGCATCGCTCGGCTTCGACTTCCCGACCGCGCCGGGCGCGCCGCCGCGCTCCAACCTGCTCGGGCCCGTCGGCGTGTTCGACGTGCGCCTGCGCGGCAGCCAGCCGCTCTACGACCCGGCGATCCGGGCCCGCGTGGCCGTGGCGCGCGTGGCCGTGACGGGCGGCCAGGCCGAGCGCGAGGCGACGGCCGAGGACGCCATCGCGCAGGCCGGCACGGCGTACGTCCAGGCCGCGACCGCCGCCGCCCGCATCGACGCCCGCCGCCGCGACGTCGTCATCGCCCGCGAACTGCTCGACGTGGCACAGGCGCAACTCGACGCTGGCATCGCAGTCGGCATCGACGTGATCCGGGCGCGGACGCAGGTCGCCGTGGCCGAGGGCCAGCTCGAGCTCGCCCGCAACGCTCGCGACCAGGCCGACCTCGACGTCGCGCGCGCGCTCGGCCTCGTCCCCGGGCTGCACTTCGCGCTGACCGACTCGCTGACGTCGAGCCTCGGCACGTCGCAGGCTCCCGCGGGCGTGCAGGCCGCCGTCGCCGCCGCGCTCGCCGCCCGGCCGGACCTGCAGGCAGCACGGGCCCGCACCGACGCTGCCCGCGAGGCCGTCCGCGCGACGCGCCTCGAGTCGCTCCCCCGCGTCGACGTCGCGGCCGACGTCGGTCTGAACGGGCCTTACAACACGGTCCTCGGCACCAACAGCGTCGGCATCCAGCTCGCCGTGCCGCTGTTCGACGGCCACCGCCGCCGCGCCCGCGTCGCCGAGCAGACGGCGCAGGTGCGCGAGTCCGAGATCGCCGCGGCCGACCTCGAGGCCCAGATCGCGGCCGACGTGCAGTCCGCCCTCATCGGCATCGCGTCGGGCCAGCGGCAGCAGGCGCTCGCCCAGGAGCGGCTGGACCTCTCGGCCGAGGAGCTGTCGCAGGCGCGCGAGCGCTTCGCCAACGGCATCGCCGGCAACACGGACGTCGTGAACGCGCAGGGCTCGCTGAACCGGGCGCGCGACGCCGTCATCGACGCCGAGGCCGCCTCGGCACTGGCCCGCTTGCGCCTCGCGCGCGCCGTCGGGACGGTCCGCACGCTGGGATAGAAATGGCCCGTGGCCGGCGGCCAACAGCCGGCTTTTGACGACGACCTCCGAGTCCATCACGATCGACACCCGCCTCCAATGGAAGCTTCTGACACGGCGGCCGCTCCGGCTCGCCCCGCATCCGCCGCGCCGTCCGCGGTCACGCCGCCCGCCGCCGAGGCCCCGCCGTCGAGCGGTGCGAAGCGGATCCGTATGCTCGCCTTCGCGGCCATCATCCTCGGCACGGCCGGCTATTTCGGCTACCAGTGGTGGGCCGGCCGCGGCTTCGAGACGACCGACAACGCGCAGGTCGAGGGCCACATCACCCCCGTCCTGCCGCGCGTGGCGGGCTACGTGACGCGGGTTCTGGTCGACGAGAACGACGTCGTCGACGCCGGCGACACGCTCCTCGTGCTCGACGACCGCGACGCGCGGGAGAAGCTCGCGACGGCCGAGGCCAACCTCGCCGCAGCCTCGGCGTCGGTGAACGCGAGCGGGCAGGAGGCGACGGCAGCCGCCCAGACGGCCACGGCCGAGTCGCAGGCGGGCGCGCTCGACGCGCAGGCCGGGGCCGTCGCGGCCCAGTCGGGCGTCGTCGCGGCGCAGGCCGATGCCGCGCAGGCGCAAGCCGCTGCCGCGCAGGCGACGGTCGCGCAGGCGGTCGCCAACGCGGACCGTGCGCGGCGCGACGTCGAGCGCTACACGCCGCTCGTCGAGCGCCAGATCGTCAGCCGCCAGCAGTTCGACGCGGCCGTCGCGACGTCGGCCGCCGCTCAGGCGCAGGTCGCCGCCGCGCGCGAGCAGGCGGCGTCGGCGCGGGCCGCGGCGGCGTCGGCGCGGGCGCAGATCGGCGCGGTCCGGGGCAACGCGGCTGCGGCGCGCGGCAACGCCGCTGCGGCGCGGGCCGGCATCGGGACCGCCCGGGCCGGGGCGACGACCGCCCAGTCGCGCGTCGCGACGGCGCGGGCGCAGGTCGCCGCGGCCGAGTCGGCCGTCGAGCAGGCGCGGCTCCAGCTGAGCTACACCGTCGTCGTCGCGCCGACGGCCGGCGTCGTCGCGCATCGCGCGGTCGAGGTCGGGCAGTACGTGCAGGCCGGATCGCCCGCGATGGCCGTCGCGCCGACGACCGAGGTCTGGGTCACGGCCAACCTCAAGGAGACGCAGGTCGCGCGCGTGCGCGTCGGCGCGCCGGTCGAGCTCGACGTCGACGCCTACCCCGGCCTCACGCTGAGCGGCCACGTCGCGAGCCTCAGCCCGGCGACCGGGGCCGAGTTCTCGATGCTCCCGCCGGACAACGCGACGGGCAACTTCACCAAGGTCGTCCAGCGCATCCCGGTCCGCATCCGCGTCGATGCGCCCGACGCGCAGCACCCGCTGCGGCCCGGCATGAGCGCCGAGGTCCGCATCGACACGCGCGGCTAGCGCCCGCCACCCGACGCCGAGGAGACGCGCCGTGGCGCGTCTGCGCTTTCAGACCGACACCGCGCCCCGCCCGCGCCCCGACATGCCCGACGCCGAGATTCCGCTCAAAGAGACCGCGGCCTACCGCAACCGCTACCTCATCGCCTTCACGGTGACGATGGCGTCGATGCTGGAGCTGCTCGACACGAGCATCGTCAACGTGGCCCTGCCCGAGATGCAGAGCTCGCTCGGCGCGTCGCTGGACCAGATCGCGTGGGTGCTCACCGGCTACGTCGTCGCCAACGCGATCGTGATCCCGGCCTCGGGCTGGCTCTCGTCGCTGTTCGGCCGCAAGAGCTACTTCGCGGGCTCGCTCGCCGTGTTCACGTTCGCCTCGTTCCTGTGCGGCAACGCGAGTTCGCTCGAGGTGATGGTGCTCGCGCGAATCCTGCAGGGCCTCGGCGGCGGCGCGCTCCTCGCGACGGCCCAGGCGACGCTCTACGAGGTCTTCCCGCCCGAGGAGTTCGGCAAGGCGCAGGCCATCTTCGGCATGGGCGTCGTCGTCGGGCCGACGCTCGGGCCGACGCTCGGCGGCTACATCACCGACGCCTTCTCGTGGCACTGGATCTTCTACATCAACATCCCGCTCGGGCTCATCGCGATCCTGCTCACGCTGTCCTACTTGCCTGACTCGCGCTTCGCGCAGCAGTCCAAAAAGGTCGACACGTGGGGCATCGCGCTCCTGATCCTCGGCATCGGGACGCTCCAGCTGATGCTCGACCGCGGCGAGAGCCAGGACTGGTTCGCCTCGGCCGAGATCGTCGGCTACGCCGTGATGAGCGTCGCCAGCATCGCCGCGTTCGTCCGGCGCGAGCTCACTATCGACTACCCGGTCGTGGACCTCCGGGTGCTGAAGGATGCCCAGTTCGCGGCCGGCACCGCCTTCGGGTTCGTCCTCGGCGTGTGCCTCTTCGCGACCGTCTTCGTGCTCCCGGTCTACCTCCAGTCGCTGCTTGGCTACACCGCGTGGCAGACGGGCCTCGTGATCCTGCCGGGCGCCCTCGCGACGGCCTTCACGAACGGCATGATGGGCCGCTTCGGGCGCAAGGCGGACGGCCGCGTTCTCATCGCCATCGGCATCGCCATCTTCTCGACGACGATGTTCCACTGGTCCACGTTCACGCTGGACGCCGGCACAGACGACTTCTTCTGGCCGCTCATCACGCGCGGCATCGGGCTCGGCTTCATCTTCGTCCCGCTCTCGAACCTCGCCCTCGCCTCGCTGCCGACGAAGGATCTCGGCACGGGCTCGGGCCTCTACAACCTCTCGCGTCAGCTCGGCGGCTCGGTCGGCATCGCCGTCGTGGCGACGCTGCTCTCCAAGTTTCGCATCCAGAGCAAGGCCGCCCTCAACGCGCACGTCACGATGTACGACGCGCCCGCGCGCGACCGCTTCGAGGGGCTGACGCGGCTCATGCAATCTCAGGGCGCGTCGCTCGCCGAAGCGAAGCAGCAGGCGCTCGCGGTCATGAACGGCCTCGTGACGCGGCAGGCGGCGATGCTGGCCTTCGAGCGCGTCTTCCTCCTGTTCGGCCTGCTGTGCCTGCTCGCCGTGCCGCTTCTCTTCCTGATGAAGTCGGGTAAAACGAGCGGCGGCGGCGGATCGGCGCATTGACCCGCCAGTCGCAGGCTTCTACGGCTCCCGGTTGGCCTGCTTCTTCCGGTTGTTGATCACGACGGCCAGCAAGACGTTGGCGATGAGGAGCGGGAGGAGTGACAGGATCAGGGTCGGATTGCCCGTGCGGGCCAGATCCATCACTGCCCAGATCGCTGCGGTGGCCGTGAGGACGCCGAAGACGATGGCGATCCATGACAGGGCCCGTGATGAACCGCTCATTCGAGGTGCTGTGATGGTCAGTGGGGTTCTGGGGTCCGTCAGGCCGGTTACCCGCCGTACGGCGAGAGTCTCGACCGGAGCTAGGCTCTGGAGCTGATGGATGGCCCGTGTGAGAGGGAGGGCCCAGTCCCGTCTCACGCGGCACGGTCGGCGACCGCCGCGTGATCAGCCAGAACAGGACCGACCCGCGTTCGTGATGAGCGCCCTGTCCGTCCGACGGCATCACGCTTTTGTACTGCGTGCTCGCCTTGCGTCCATCGCGCGAGCCAGAACGTCCTAGAGGATATAGTGCGCGATAATACGATCCAGCTTGCGGATATCGATTCCCTTCTTGAGATTGATCTTGAAGTGGCCGGCGCGAGTCCAGAGTTCTATCTCGGCGTTGAAATCCAAGAAGCCGTGAGCATTTTCAGTCGAATACATGTTTATAGATTTGAACGGGATCGTGTAGATCTCAACCTTCTTCCCGGTCAAACCTTGAGCGTCCGCGATGATGAACCGCCGGTTGGTTATCGTCGCGGTGTCCCGGATGGTCTTGTACGAACAGACCGGGACCTCGCCTTCCGTCAGAAGATCCTGTACCGACTCGGGCGTGGCGATCTCCTGCATGAACGTCCAGGAGAGCATCGGTGTGAGGGCAGACATTTTTTGAGCGTGTGAGTGGAAGGGTTCGAGCCGGATCACCCGTTCTGCAGGGGATTGTTCGTCACCGTCGCCGCGACAATCGTCGGTGTGGCGGGCGTGAGGCCGAGGGCGTCGGCGAGACGCGGGTCGCGGGAGTAGACGTCCGGGAACGTCGTCACCCGGCCGGCGGCGTCGGCGGACGCGGTGAAGTAGGCGATGTGGACCGGAATTTTGTGCGCGAGCGCGACGTCCCGCGTCGTCCACGGGCCGGTGATGACCGAGTCCACGCGGGCGGCGTCCCAGCGGTTCGTGCGCGAGAGGACGGCCTCGGCGAAGTCGCGCGGGGACCCGACGCGGACGCAGCCGTGCGAGAGCGCCCGACGCTCGACCGAGAAGCCCCACTTGGACGGCGTGTCGTGGAAGTAGACGGCGTGGCGGTTCGGGAACAGGAATTTGACGCGCCCGAGCGCGTTGCCCGGTCCCGGCGGGCGCACGGCGCGGTCCGGCCGCAGGCGCCCGTAGGACTCGCGCTGGATCGAGGCCGGCATCGTCCACGTCGGATTGAAGACGACCGTCTCCATCGTGTCCGAGAAGACGGGCGTGGCCCACGACGGCTGGCCGACGACGACGACGGACGAGAACAGGTCGCGCGTCCCGTCGGCGTCGGTCTCGCGGAGCGCGAGGCGGTACTCGGGGATGTTGACGAAGACATGGAGGGCTCCGAGCGAGTCTGGCATCCAGCGCCAGCGCTCCATGTTGAGCACGATCGCCGGGATGGCGTTGGGCTGGCGGCGGTTGAGCGCGGCACGCGTGGCTGCGTCGGTGCGGCCGGTCTCGGGCAGGCCCTGGGCTGTCTGGAAGTCGCGGACGGTCGTGGCGAGGGCGTCGTCGTAGGTCCCGCGTGCGGGCGTCGCCGCGTCCTCGATGGCGAGGCGGGCGCGGAGCGTCTGGACGGCCGCGCCCGAGTCGCCGGGCGTGAGGTCGTCGGCGATGGTCAGGTCCGGCGCGGCGGCGAGGTCGATCTCGCGGGCGAGGGCCCGGCGGAGATTGGCATAGCCGGCGTGGCCGGGTCTGTGGCGGTCCGCGAAGGCGCCGAGTGCGGACGTGGCGTCGTCGGCCGCGTCGAGGTCGGCGGCGAGGTCGCGGGCGTCGTCGGCGAGGTTGGCCGGTGCATGGACGGCGGGCTCCCATGCGTTGGCTCCGTAGAGCGCGAGTGCGTCGGCGCGGGGCGTGCGGAGGCGCTCGCCGAAGGCGAGCACGGCGGCCGTCAGGCGGGCGTCGAGGCGGGCGCGGAGCGAGTCCGGCGCGGCGGCCTGTGCGGCGAGGTCGGTGATCTCGGGCGACATCACGACCGGCAGCCCGTCGCGGTCGGCGCGCGAGAGGAGCCGGATCGCCGCATCGCGGTCGGCCGGCGCCGTCCAGGCCGGCGCACCGTCGCGGGCGTCGTAGAAGGCGCGGACGGCGGCGGCAGATACGAGCGGAGAGACGGCGTCGACGGTGAGGGCGGCCGACTGAATGACGGCGGCGGCACTGTCGGCCGAGAGCTGCAGCGCGAGCGCGTCGGCGATGCCCGCGTCGCGCACGAGCGACGTCCACGGCATCTCGACGTCGGCGACGCGGACGTCGCTCGTTACGAAGACGGCACCGGCGGCCGCGAGGGCGGCTCCGCCGATGCCGGCGATCCACCACCGGCGGCGGGGCGCGCGGGGCGGCAATTCGGCAGTCGGAGTGTCAAGGGTCATCGCAACGTGGGGGGACGGGATCACACGCAGAAGGTAGAGGGTTGGGATACGCTTGGCCAGAGCCATTCATGTCGCCCTTTAATTTTATGTCATCAAATTCTGTACCCGTGTCCGCCCACACCGTTCGCGTCGCGTTTGACCCGGCACGCGACGGCTTTTCCTTCCGGAACCACTTCACGTGGACCGAGCCGGACCTCGAGACGCTCTCGCACCGCCTCCGCCCGGCGTCTGCGGCGACGGTCGGCGGCGTGGCAGCGCTCGGCGGGGCGGTGGGCGGGCCGGTCGGCGCGGCTCTCGCGGGAATCGGCGGGCTCGCTCTGGGTGCGACGGGCGTCGGTGGGGCGCTCGTGCGGGCGATCGCGAAGAAGTGGACGTCGTTCGGGCTGTGCGGCGGCATGGCGCTGGCCGCGATCGAGCGCTGGCCCGCGCCGGGCGTCCCGACGTCCGCGCTGGACCCGGTCGCGATGCGGCCTCTCCTGCGGAAGCGGCAGGAGCAGACGCTGCGCGTGTGCGCGCCGCGCTTCGCGGGCGAGTGGCTCCGCGCCCTCAAGAACGGACCGGGCGACGCGCCGCTGGCGGGTGTGCTGGCGCGCGAGCTCGACCGCATCACCGAGACGCTGGCGTCCGGCCGCCCGGCCCTCGTCGGCCTCGTCGGCGACGCGCCAGACCCGTTCGCCAACCACCAGGTCGTCGTGTTCGGCATCGAGCGGACGGGCCCCGTCGAGGCCACGCTGGACGTCTACGATCCGAACGCCCCCGGCCAGACTCGCTGGGTCCGAGTCGCTGCGGGCGCCGCATCCGGCACCACGCACCTCACGACGAACCTGCCGACGGGGACGTCCAAAGCAGGACGCGCGCATATCCACACGCAGGCCAACCGCCTCACACACCTTTTCGAGATCCGCGTGTGAACGGGCGAAAGCGAGCGACTGAAATGGTCCCGCTCGATGTGACGCACCAGTAAAAACGGGTCATCCCGGACCCGGTCCGGGATCGGGCCTTCGCATCGGACCACGTCGAAAAAGGACAACGGCAGATCCCGGGTCGGAGCCCGGGATGGCAAGATTCAAGGCGGCGGTTGATTCCGCCTCGCTGCTCGCGTGTCAGAAACTGTTTGGCGAAGCGAAGACCTCCCTGCACCGTCATCCTGAGCCTGTCGAAGGATCTCTGCCGAGCAGACGGCTGAGGGTCAGCGCGCTGCTTGGGCCCGTTGCGCGGCAGAGATCCTTCGAC
>JBBSUZ010000004.1:0-27425 GCA_038233965.1 Rhodothermales bacterium
GTGCACCGTCGCGACGCCGCGACGGGCGCATGGTCACTCGACGGCCGCCTCGCCGTGCCCGACCCGCGCGACTATGCCTACGGCGGCACGGACGTCGCCATCGCGTGCGAGCCGCCCGTGACGCCCGGCGGCGCGCCGACAGTCGAGGCCGTCGTGTGGGTGGACACGCGCATGGTGGTGTGGCACCGCGACGCCGCCGGCACGTGGTCCATCCGCCAGACCATCCCGTTCGGCGCAAGCCCGCTGCCCGTTTCGGGCGTCACCGACGTCATCGAGATGTCGTCGCCGGGTCCGGCGGCGTCGCTCCCGGCGCTGCTGATCGGCACAGAGGTGTGGCGGCGCACCGGGCCCGAGGCGACGCCCTGGGTGCGAGAAGCGTCCGTGACACCGCCGCGAGGCCAGGACGAGTTCTTCCGCGCGCTCGCCATCGACCGCGACCTCGTCGTCGTCGGGGCCGTGTACGATCCGCTGAGCGGCTCGGCCCCCGGAGGCCGGGCGTACGTCTACCGATACACTGGCACCGGGCCATCCGGCGGTTGGGAGCAAGACGGCGTGCTGTCGCCGGCCGTACCCCGCGAGCGCTTCGGATTCGAGGTCGCCGTGTGGGCTGGCCCGGCCAGCGACGGCGACGGGGCGCGTGTGGCCGTTCGCTCCGTGCGTGGCGTGACGACGTTCCGCCGCGACGGGCCGGGCGTGTGGCGCGAGGAGGTGCTGATCGAGCAGGGCGCGCCGCCGCAGCCGTGGACGGGCGTGCTCGGCGGCGTCAACGACCGCTATCTCGCGTTCGGGTACTCCACCGACAACACGCGCGGTCCCGAGGCGGGCATCGTGTACCTGCTGGACCTGCGCTCGGTCGTCGCCGGCGAGAGTGGTCCGGCGGCCCCCGGGGCCGGGCTGGCGCTGAGCGGCCCGAACCCGGCACGCACGCGGACGTCGCTCGCGCTCACGCTGCCCGAGGTGGGCGCGGTGACGGTGGCGCTGTTCGACGCGCTAGGCCGGCGCGTGGCGCTCGTCCACGACGGCGCGCTCGGCGCGGGCACGACCGAGGTCGCGGTCGACGTGTCGGGGCTGCCGCCGGGCGTGTACGTCGCGCGGGCGGTGGGGGCGGGCGTCATGGCATCGGTTCGGCTGACGGTCGTCCGGTAGAAACGGTGAGGTGCGGCGCACGACCTGTCGTTGCGGAGAGGCAAGACGTGCCGCGGCGCGTCTCTACGGCGAGGGATTCGGGGGCACGCGGGCTGTCCGGGCGCTTTGGCGTGCCGGGCGGATCCTGCGCGGTGCGACGCGCTTCCAACGCCCCGCCCCCGTCCCCGAATGCCATGCGCCTCGCCGCCGCCGTCCTCGCCCTTGCCCTGCTCGCCCCGCTCGCGCACGCCCAAGCCGACGCGCCCGCGCCGTCTGCCGATCTGACGCCGGCCGAGGTCGTCCGCATCCAGGTCGAGGCGCTGCGCGCCAACGACAGTCCGGCGCCGGGGGCCGGCATCGCGACCGTCTTCCGCTTCGCGTCGCCCGGCAACCGCCAGGCGACGGGCCCGCTGCCGCGCTTCGCGCGCATGATCCGGACGGGCTACCCCGCCCTGCTCGGCTTCGCGCGCGCCGAGGTCGGCGAGGCGCGCGTCCGCGACGGGCGCGCCGTCGTGCCGGTGACGGTCGTGCTGCGCGACGGCCGGCGCGTGACGTACGGCTTCGCGCTCTCGCGCCAGGCCGGCGGCACCTGCGACGGCTGCTGGCTCACCGACGGAGTCGCCGAGCGGCCCGAGCCGCGCCCGGACGTCATCCGGATCTGAGGGAACCTGAAACTGGAGAAAGGGAGCAGGAGCGTGGGCGGCATAAATCCCGCTCCCGGACCACCGCCCGTCTCTGGGCCGTACCCTTTGGGCCGCCCGCTTCCGCCCGATGCCTGCACAGATCGTCCTCCTCGTCATCGCCGGCATCCTCGCGCTCGGCGTCGGGGCGCAGTGGCTCGCGTGGCGCTTCCGCCTGCCGTCGATCCTGCTGCTGCTGCTCGTCGGGTTCGCCGTGGGGCCGGTGTCCGGCCTCGTGCCGGCCGCGATGCTCACCGGGACGTGGATCTTCCCGTTCGTGTCGCTCGCAGTCGGCATCATCCTGTTCGAGGGCGGGCTGAGCCTGCGCCTGAGCGAACTGCGTGAGGTCGGAAGGGCGGTCCGCAACCTCATCACGCTCGGCGTGGCGGTGACGTTCGGGTGCGCGTCCGTCGCGGCGCACGTCCTCGTCGGGTTTGGCTGGAACGCGGCCTTCGTGACCGGCGCGCTGCTGACTGTCACCGGCCCGACCGTCGTGCTGCCCCTCCTGCGGCTCGTCCGCCCCGAGGGCCGCGTCGGGACGATCGCGAAGTGGGAGGGCATCACGATCGACCCGGTCGGCGCCATCTTCGCCGTGCTCGTGCTCGAGGCCGTGCTGCTCGTCAACGACCCGGCGGCGGGCGCGGCGCACGGCTCGACGGCCGTGCTGCCGTACCTCCTCGAAGGGCTGATGCGCGAGATCGTCGTCGGCGTCGGCGTGGCGGCGCTGGGCGCGGCCGGCGTGGTGCTGCTGCTCGAGCGGCGCATCGTGCCCGAGTGGCTCGAGAACCCGCTCGTGCTCACGACCGTCGTCGCCACGTTCGCCCTCGGCGACTGGCTCCAGCACGAGGCCGGCCTGCTCGTGACGACGCTCATGGGCATCTTCCTCGCGAACCAGTCGCGCGTGCCGCTCAAGCGCATCATCCAGTTCAAGGAGGACCTCCGCGTGCTCCTGCTCTCGGTCCTGTTCATCGTGCTCTCGGCGCGTCTGGACCCGTCCGCGCTGAGCTACGCCGCCTCGCCCGGCCCGCTGCTCTTCCTCGCCGTGCTGATCTTCGGCGTGCGGCCGCTGGCCGTGGCCGTGTCCAGCATCGGGACGGGCCTGTCGTGGCGCGAGGGCGTCTTCCTGTCGTGGATGGCCCCGCGCGGCATCGTCGCCGCGGCCGTGGCGAGCCTGTTCAGCTTCCGCCTCGCGCCGCTCTACCCCGAGGAGGCGGCCGCGCTCGTGCCGCTCGTCTTCCTCGTCATCGTCGGGACGGTGGCGATCTACGGGCTCTCGATCACGCCGCTCGCGCGCGCGCTCGGGCTCGCCCGGCCGGACCCGCAGGGCGTCGCCTTCGTCGGGGCGAGCCGGTGGGTGCGCCTCGTCGCGAGCGCGCTCGCGGCCGAGGGCGTCGCGGTGCTGCTGCTCGACACGAACCCGCAGAACGTGCGCGCCGCGCGCAAGGCCGGCCTGCCGGCGCGGCGCGTCAACGTGCTCGCCGAGGGCATCGGCGACGAGGTCGGCATGGGCGACATCGGCCGCCTCTTCGCCGTCACGCCCAACGACGAGGTCAATGCGCTCGCGGCCCTCAACTTCGCCGAGACGCTCGGCCGCGCAGCCGTCTACCAGCTTCCCGCGCGGGCGCTGCCGGGCGCGGCCGAGACGCCGGCGCACCTCCGCGGCCGCCCGCTCTTCGGCGCCGAGGCGACCTACCCGGATCTCGACGAGCGCGTCATGCTCGGCGCCGCCGTCGTCCCGGTCCACATCGACGCCGACCGCTCGTGGTCCAGCTTCCGCGACGAGCACGACGGCGCGCTCGGGCTCGTGCTCGTCCGCGCGGGCAAGCTCCACGTCTTTACGGGCGAGACGACCGACACCGCCCCGCAGCCCGGCGACGTCGTGCTCGCGCTCGTCGATGAGCCCGCGAGCGTCGCGGCGGAACCCGCCGCGCCCGCGTCCGTGCCCCCGACTCCCGCCTGACCCTGCCGATGCAAGCCGACACGACCGCCACGACCCTCTCCGACATCGGGGCGTCGCCCGGGGAGGCGTGGTCCGCCATCGACCGCCTGCTGAGCCAGGCCGTCGCGGCGATCCCGCGGCTCCTCGTCGCCACGATCCTCTTCGCCCTCTTCTGGGCCGTCGCCGTGGGCGTCCGCGCGGCTGTCCGCCGCGCGACGTCGAGCCGGCAGCACAAGAACGTCGGCATCGTGCTCGGGCGGCTGGCCTACGCCGGCATCCTCATCTTCGGCGTCTTCGCCGCGGCCGCGGCCGTCATCCCGACGTTCACGTTCGGGACCCTCGTCTCCGCCCTCGGCATCGGCGGCGTCGCGATCGGGTTCGCGTTCAAGGACATCTTCCAGAACCTGCTCGCCGGCATCCTGCTGCTGCTGAGCGAGCCGTTCCGCGTCGGCGACGAGATCACGTCAGGCGAGTTCACCGGGACCGTCGAGGCCATCGAGACACGGGCGACCTACATCCGGACCTACGACGGCCGCCGCGTCATCGTCCCGAACTCGAACATCTACACGGACCCCGTCACGGTCATCTCGGCCTACGACATGCTGCGGAGCCAGTACGACGTCGGTATCGGCTACGGCGACGACATCGACGCGGCCAAGCGCATCCTGCTGGACGTCGCCCGGAGCGTCGACGGCGTCCTGGACGACCCGGCGCCGGACGTCGTCGTGTGGGACCTCGCGGGCTCGAGCCTCAACCTCCGCCTCCGCTGGTGGACCAAGCCCAAGCGCTCGGACGTCGTCACGCACCGCGACCAGATCCTGCAGCGCGCCAAGGAGCAACTCGTCGCCGCCGGCATCGACCTGCCCTTCCCGACGCAGCAGATCCTCTGGCATGACCAGACGGAGGCGACGGACGGTGACCGCGCCCGGCAGCGCGAGGGCTGGCCCGCCCGCCCGGACGGCAACCCAGGCCCGCGCACAGCGCCCGGACCGCCGCCCACGCCGTGACGGGCCTCCGCGTCGTACCGTCGGGATGCTGCGCCGTAACGTCGGGACGCCGCGCCGTAGGGGCACAGCTTGCTGTGCCCGGCCCACCGGATTGCGAACCGTCCCACCGGATTGCGAACCGGCGGGCTGGGTTTCGAACCGGCGGGCTGGGTTTCGAACCGGGTCGGTCGATTACGAACCGGGTCGACGGGCACAGCAAGCTGGGCCCCTACGGATGACGCCGGACGGGTGCGGCGGTCGGCACGGGACGTCCCAAGAGGGCGTTCTTCGCCTGCGTCTCACACGCACGGGCGGTTTGGGGCTTGGACGGCAGGGCGGCCGGTCCGTAGGTTGTCGGGCTCCCTCGGCGATTCCCCCTGCACAGGTGGGCCGCCGCGTTCCGCGCCAGCGAGGCGCACGTTCCCGACACTCAGAAGGCCCCGGCCGATCCGCTCCGATGGCACGCAAAGACCAGATTACCGGCAAAGGCCCCATGTCGGGCAACCACGTCTCGCACGCGAACAACAAGGTGCGTCGCCGCTTCGAGGTGAACATCCAGAAGAAGCGCTTCTACGTCGCCGACGAGGACCGCTGGGTGACGCTGCGCGTCTCGGCGCAGACGATCAAGACGATCAACAAGAAGGGCGTCAGCGCCGTTCTCCGTGAGGCCCGCGCCGCCGGCGTCTCGGTCTAAGGACTCCCCTAAGCACTTGGCGCTTCGGCGCACTCCTCTACGACGATGGCAAAAGGCAAGGACGCGCGCATCCAGGTGATCCTCGAATGCACCGAGGCACCCGGCACGTCGCGCTACTCGACGATGAAGAACCGCCGCAACACGACGGCGCGCATGGAGCTCAAGAAGTACAACGCCAAGCTCCGCAAGCACACCGTCCACCGCGAGATCAAGTAAGCGCGGCTCGCGCCGTTTGGTACGGGGTACCGGGTACGAGGTACTCCCATCCCGTACCGTGAACCCCGTACCTCGTACCCAGAACTCCCATGGCAAAGAAGGTCTCCAAGAACCAGCGCACGAACCGTGGCGCCAGTGCCGAGGCGAAGCAGATGGCCAAGGTCATCGTCGCGTCGAAGAAGCAGAACGGCCAGTTCGAGTTCCGCTCGAAGATGGTCGAGGTGAGCCAGGTCCAGGACGAGCTCAAGGCCGCCCGCGCCGCCTAGCTCGCCCAGCCGGTCGGCTCCCGCCCGCTCCGAGGCGGCTCCGCACGGCGGGGCCGCCTCGCGCCTGTTCGGGCCTGCCGGGTCAGGCTCGCCGGTCCGTGTCACCCAGCCATGCCGCGACGCGCGCGTCGGTCGGCCACGTCAGCGCGACGAAGGCCAGGAACGGGACGCCGAACGCCGCCACGAGCACGTTGCCCGTGATGAAGACCGCCGCCCCGGCGAGGATCGCCGACGACTCGGCCGCTGCCAGCGCCGCGACGCCGAACGTCCGGATCGCCGCGTTCGCCGCGGCCTCGGACGGCGCGGCGTCCACGCGCGCCGGAATGCGGGAGAGGAGGAAGAAGGCGGCGGCGAGCGCGAGGGCGCTGTAGATCGCGCAGAGGTAAAACGCGTCGTCGGCGCGCTCGGGGAGCGCAGGCGAGCCGCCCGTGACGCTGAGGACGACCAGAATCGTCAGCGCCATCAGGCCGCCGACCCCGATGGCGGTCCAGAGCGTGCGGAGCGAGCGGGCGAACGTGGGCATGGGGCGCGGTGCGAGAACGTCCGGGGAAGGTAGAGCGCGAGGCCCGCCGTATCTTGCGCCGTGCCCGTCGCGGGCCGCGCCGACGACGGCGCATCGGGGCGTAGCTCAGCCCGGTAGAGCGCTCGCTTTGGGAGCGAGAGGTCGTCGGTTCGAATCCGGCCGCCCCGACACGATGGCCGCGCGTGGGCGCCCGCCGTCCCGGTAGCTCAACGGATAGAGCAGCGGCCCAAGGGATTAGCCCCAATGGCGTATCCTGTGACAGTTGGCACAGAGCATTTCGCACTTGTCCAGCTCCATTTGTATTTTTGGCCACGCCCTGAGTCTCAGCTTGGTCCACGACACATCCTTGTCTAAAGGATCTCTGTGGTGGAATTCAAAAACGGAAGGGTGAAAGGACTGCCAGCAGTCTGCGCAGCTGCTTCCTTTATACGTGACAGCAGACTTCTTGATATTGCGCCATCTTTCAGCACAGTACAAGTTGAAGCACGTTTTGCATTGAGAGGCTCCTCCCGTTCGATCTGACTGAGCATAGAAGTCTTTAGCCGGTTTTGTCTCGTTGCACTTAGTACATGTTTTCAATGCTCCGGTAGCTGAGTGGATTTAGCACCGCCCTTCTAAGGCGGCGACGTTGGTTCGATTCCAACCCGGAGTACACGGCTCTGGATAGACAATGTTTCTCTATCCAGTTGGCCTTCAAATCCGCAGGTTCCAGGTTCGAGGCCGGGACGCCTGCGCTAGGCCGCGACTGGCGCGTCCATCGCGTCCGGGAGCGTCCGGTGGAACGGCTCCGCGACCGTCTCGACGTCCACGCTGACGACGAGCGCGCCGCCGACCGCGATCCGCAGGACGTCGCCGCCGACGGTCCCGATGGCCTGCGCCGACGCGCCGCGCAGCGTCGCCAGCGCCTCGATGGTCTCGACGGCCGCGGGTGGGACCGAGAGCACGACGCGGCTCTGCGCCTCGCCGAAGAGGACCGCGTCCAGCCGCAGGCCATGTGCATCGGGGAGTGCGACGTCGGCGCCGATGCGGCCGTGGATGCACGACTCGGCGAGACACACAGCGAGCCCGCCGTCCGAGACATCGTGGGCCGAGCGGACGAGGCCGGCGCGGATCGCAGCGAGGACGGTCTGCTGGACCGCGATCTCCTCGTCCATGTCCAGGTGCGGCGCGTCGCCGGCCGTCAGGCCGTGGGCGGTCGCGAGAAACTCCGAGGCCTCGATGCCGCCCGTGTGCCACCAGCCGGCCGGCGAGACGAGCACGAGCACGTCGCCCGCATCGCGGAAGGCGGCCGTCGTCGTGTCCGTCTCGACGCGCTCGACGAGCCCGACCATGCCGATCGTGGGCGTCGGGAAGACGGCCCGCGTGCCGCCGTGGCCGTCCGGCGACTCGTTGTAGAAGCTCACGTTTCCGCCCGTGACGGGCAGGCCGAGCGCGCGGCAGGCGTCGCCCATCCCGCCGACGGCCTCCTCGAAGGTCCAGTAGACCTCGGGCGCGTACGGGTTGCCGAAGTTGAGGCAGTTGGTCACGCCGAGCGGGCTGCCGCCGGCGCAGACGACGTTGCGCGCGGCCTCGCAGACGGCGATCTGCGCGCCGCGGCGCGGGTTGAGGTAGACGTAGCGGCCGTTGCAGTCGGTCGCGACGGCGAGCCCGCGCGTGTGCGGCCGCCCGTCCGCGCCCGTCGTCTCGGTCTCCTTGACGCGGACGACCGCGGCGTCCGTCGGCCCCGGCCCGGCGACGGTATTGGTGCGGACGTGCGTGTCGTACTGCTCGTAGACCCACGCTTTGGATGCGATGTTGGGCTGGCCGATGAGTGCGACGAGCGCGGGCCCGGCCGTCTCGGGGGTCAGGTCCGCGAGCGCGTCGAGGTCGGCTCCGAGCGTGTCGTCGAGGTACGTCGGCCGGGACGTCTCGCGGGTGTAGACCGGCGCGCCGCCGCCGAGCACGAGGCTCGCCGCCGGGACGTCCACGACGAGCTGGCCGTGCCAGCGCACGCGGACCCGCTCGGAATCGGTCACGACGCCGATCTGGACGGCGTGGAGGTCCCACTTGTCGAAGACGGCCTCGATCTCGTGCTCGCGGCCGGCCTCGACCACGACGAGCATGCGCTCCTGGCTCTCGCTCAGCAGGATCTCGTAGGGCGTCATGCCCGTCTCGCGCTGCGGGACGTGCTCGAGGTCGAGGTCCATCCCGACGCCGCCCTTTTCGGACATCTCGCACGACGAGCACGTGATTCCGGCTGCGCCCATGTCCTGCATCCCGACGACCGCGCCCGTCGCGATGGCATCGAGGCTGGCCTCGAGCAGCAGCTTCTCCGTGAACGGGTCGCCGACCTGCACGTTCGGGCGCTGCGCCTCGCTTTCCTCGCTCAGTTCGGCCGAAGCGAAGGTCGCGCCGTGGATGCCGTCGCGGCCCGTGCTCGCGCCGACGAGGTAGACCGGATTGCCCGGCCCGGACGCCGTCGCCGTGGCGGTTTCGCCCACCTTCACGATGCCGACCGACATCGCGTTGACGAGTGGGTTGCCCTCGTATGACGGGTCGAACGAGACCTCGCCGCCGACCGTCGGGACGCCGAACGAGTTGCCGTAGCCGCCGATGCCGCGCACGACGCCGTCGACGAGGAAGCGCACGCGCGGCGTGTCCAGCGAGCCGAAGCGGAGCGAGTTGAGCGAGCAGATCGGGCGCGCGCCCATCGTAAAGATGTCCCGCTGGATGCCGCCGACGCCCGTCGCCGCGCCCTGCACCGGCTCGACGGCGGACGGGTGGTTGTGACTCTCGATCTTGAACGCGACCGCGAGCCCGTCGCCCAAGTCCATCAGGCCGGCGTTCTCGGCGCCCGCCCCGGCGAGGACGCCCGCGCCGCCTGTCGGGAGCGTCTTCAGCAGGCGGATCGAGTTCTTGTACGAGCAGTGCTCGGACCACATGACGGAGTAGATGCCGAGCTCGGGCCACGTCGGCGCGCGGCCGAGGAGCGTGTGGACGCGGGCGACTTCGTCGTCCGTGAGGCCGTGCTGGCGGGCGAGGGCCGGCGTGATCTCGGGGTCGGTCGGGAGCGCGACGGGCGTCGGGTCGGGCGTCTCGGTCGGCGTCATCGGTCGGGGCGGCGGGCGATGCGCCAAGCTACCGGCGGCGTCAGGCCTGGACGTCCACGACGAGGCGCAGCGGGTTGCGGAGTACCTGCGTCCGGTACGGCCGCGGGTCAGCCAAGCCGACTGCATAGACGAGATCCATGCTGTAGCCTCCGTGGCACACTTCCACGACGTCTTGGACGGACGTTAGGCGCGGCTCGATGTCTCGCACGCCTGAGACCGAGTTGGCAGACGTTCTGACGGTCACGACGAGCGCGGATGTCCCGTGTACGTCGAACGACGCATCTGACTCGCAGACCGTGAACGACGTCCCGACGGGCTCGATGCGGACCGGCGGGAGCACCGCGCCGTCGAACTCGAACACGACGCGGTCATAGCCGTCGTGACGTCCGGTGCGGATGGTTCGGAGCGTCGTCGCGGCATCGCTCGGCCCCGGCAGCGCGGTCGGTCCGGTCGTCCACCCGGCGGGTGCCGTGGTGGGCGGCTCTGGCTCGGCGATGGGCTCGGGGTCGGGTGTGCGGGGCTCGCTCGCGCCGGGCGGCGCGTCGGTGGTTACGACGGGCGTCGGGTCGGAATCCGGACGCGTCCACGTCCCGATGAGGATGCCCGCCAGAAGTACCACGACGATCCCGAGACCCGCTGCCAGCCACCCGAACCCGGGGACGGCCTTCGGCGCAGCCGGACGTGCCCCTGACGTCTCGGCATAGTCGGCGGCCTCGACCGTGAAGCCGGCCGCCGTCAGCGCAGCACCGATCGCCTGATACGCATCGTCCGTCTCGACGTCCACGACCGGCCCCGGCGTCATCATTGCCGCGAGCGCCGCCGCCTCGGGCTCGACGCCGGCGCGGACGAGCACGTCGGCGAGCGCGGTCTGGCGCTCGGGCGTGAGCGCGGTGTCGAGAACGTCGATTCGGATCGGCATGTCAGGCTGCGGCTAAAAAGACGACTCGGGCGATCCGGCCACCCGCAGGTTGACCTGGCCGATCCACCCGGCGACCCCGTTCACACTCGACCGGCACCACGTCTTGTTCTCCGCCGCCGCGTAGTCGCATCGGTCCGTGGTGATCACGTTTCCATTGTTGATCTGGTTGACGACGGGCGCGTGAATGGACCCCCACTCCCTGACGTTGACGTACCCGGTCGGGGACGACGTGACCCACGACTGCTCATTGGGAGAGGACTCCATCATCGTGGCATCGTCCTCCGCCATCGGGGTGGCGTCCACTGGCAGGGGTAGTGCCGGGGTCTCGGTAACCGTCGTGTCGACGTCCGCAGATGTATCCGTTCCAAGGGTCGTCGACGCCCAGACGATTCCTAGCAGGCAGGCAAAGAAGCCGGAGATGATCAACGCCGTCCTGGGTATCGGCGAGCGGCCGGGGGGCCGCGCGACCACAGGGTCCGGTGCCTCGTCTGGCGCGACTCGACTGTGTCCCGCTGGAGCGTCCGTGCTCGCGACACGCACGCCGAAGCCAGACTCCATCAAGGCCGATGTGAGCCGGTCGCGATGGGACTCGGTCCCCACCTCCGCGACCGTCCCCGGCGTCATCGCGCACACCAGGTCCGCGACTTCGCGCTCGACGCCGTGCGCGACGAGCACGCCTGCAAGCGCGGCGCGGCGTTCCGGCGTTAGCGCGGGGTCGAGCACGTCGATTCGAAACGGCATGGCGGCGGCGATGGGACGGCGGTGAAGGTACACGCCGGACGCCGCCCGTCCGGCTGGCGGTGGTTTCGGGATATCCTCCGTGCTACCTTCACGGTGCCCATGCACGCGGACAAACCCACGGTAGCCGAGGCCTTCACGTTCGTCCTCTGATTTCCGCCTTGGCCCGTACGCTCACCCGCTCATCCGCCGTCGAGGTCTGGCCCGCGTTCACGGACGCGATGCTGGCCTTCGTGCTCGTGCTCGTGCTGATGCTGGCCTACGAGGTCGGCTCGCAGATCGAGATCGCCGGCCCGAGCCAGGCCGCCGTCGTCGCGGACCAGCGGCGCGTCGAGGCGCTCGTGGACAGCCTCGGCTTCGCCGGCGTCCGCGTCGAGACCGGGCTCGGGCGGCAGGACATCACGCTCGGCCAGGAGGTCCTCTTCGCCTCGGCCGGCACCGATCTCGGGCCCGAGGGCAAGCGCATCCTCGCCGCGCTCGCCGCCGCCGTCACGCGCGAGGGCGTCACGACGCTGCGCGAGATCCAGGTCGCCGGCCACACCGACACCGAGCCGACGGCGACGGGCACCAACTGGGAGTTAAGCTCCGCCCGGGCGACCAACGTCGTCCGGTACCTCGCCGAGGCCGGCATCGACCCCGCCACGGTGCGCCTCTCGGGGACCGGCTATGGCGAGTTTGCGCCCGTCTCCCCGAACGCAACTCTGGCCGGCCGCGCTGCGAACCGGCGCATCGAGATGCGTCTGCTCTACGCCCAGTGACCCACCCCATGCTGCCCATGCGCGTTGCCTCCCGCGCCTTCCCCAGGTCAGGGTTTACCCTGCTGCTCGTCGCCGTCGGCCTCGCCGGCACCGGCCTCTCCGCGTGCAGCGGCGGCACCGGCTTCGACGACCCCGCGACCGTCGCCGAGGTCGAGCGCCTCGTGCTCGCCGCCGCGCCCGAGGCGTCCGGCGCGCTCCGCCGCACCGGCGACGCGCCCATCGGGCCGGTCGAGGTCTACGTGGACCTCTCGCTGTCGGTCCAGCCCTACCTCGCGCCGGCCGCCGCCGGCGGCGCGCCCGCGTTCTCGCGCCTCGTCGAGGGCCTCGACAACTCGCTCGGGAGCGACGTCGAGTTCTTCGGCTTCGGCTTCGAGCCCGACAGCACGGCCCAGACGGTGACGCAGATGCCCGTCGGGCGGCTGCTCCAGGCGGCGAGCTACACGCGCCGCAACAACGACTACGGCGCCCTCTTCGCCGGCTTCCGTGCGGACTCGACGGGCAACCTCGGCGCGACGCGCGTCGTGATCACGGACGGCGTCGAGTCCGACCCCGAGGGCGGGCCGCGCTTTGGCCGCATCGTCGCCGCGGCGGACCGCTGGGTGCGCGCCGGCGGCGTCTTCTCCGTCTTCGTGTACCGCGCCGACTACACCGGGACGTACTACTCCGAGGGCGCGTCGTGCCCGCGCGGCAGCCTCGCGATGGCGTGCGCCAACCGCCCGCTCGTCGCCTTTGTCTTCTCCCCGACGGCCGACCAGACAGACAAGCTCCGGGCGTCCATGGGCGACCTCCAGCCCGAGCACGTCGTCACCGTCGGCGGGCGCGACGCCAGCCTCGAGCCCGTCGCCGAGGTCGCCGTGGCGGGCTCGCGCCGGCCGACGCGCCTGCTCCGCAAGCTCGGCCAGACCATCGCGCCCGGCTACGAGGCCGTCCCGACCGCCAGCATCGTCACGACCGCGGCCGACGCGCAGGGCTTCGTCCCGCTCGAGTTCACGCTCCGCATCGACGACGCGCGCGAACCGTGGCGCTCGCTCACGCAGCCCGAGCGCGTGCGCTTCCTCCAGACGCTGCGGCCGCGCCTGCGCGCCTTCGCCATCAGCACCCGACGCGACTCGGTCTCGATCCAGGAGGTCGATGTCGACGTCTATCGCCCGACCGTGACGGTCGATTCGGCCGGCGTCGCCCACATCGTCGTGCCCGTCAAGCGCCCGGCGACGGCGGGCGCGGGCCTCGACGGGACGGCGGCCGACGGCGCGCGGCGCTTCGCGTTCCTCCTCTCGCTCGTGCCCTACGAGTCCGCGCCGGGCCTCGTCCCCGACGGCCTCTCGACGCCGACCGACTGCGACGCCGGCACCTGCGGCCAGACGCTCAACCTCGCGCCACTCCTCGGCGCCATCCTCCGGGACGACTACGTCCCGGCCCGTACCCTCCTGCTCGCCGAGTGGCGCAACTAGGCTCGTCATGGTCCCTTTCCTCTACTTCCTGTTCTTCTTCGTCATCCTCGCGCTGATCGCCTTCGTGCTGACCGTGCGTGTGATGGGCCGGTCGCAGGCGGCCTCCGGGCCGGCCCGCGTCGCGCGGTCGCTGCGCAACCGCAACCGGGGCATCCTGCTCTTCTTCGTGGTGCTGATGATCCTGATGCCGATCCTCGAGTCCGCGATCCCGGCCGTGAGCGATGCGATCGAGACGCTCCAGTACGCCGTCGGCGACGTGATCGAGGTCGAGCCCGTGATGGTCTACCGGCCGTCGACCGGCACCACGACGTGGGTCAACATCCACTGGCTCTCGGGCACCATCTCGTGGGGCTTCTACCTCTCGATCCTGGTCGGCGTGCTCGCCGGCCTCATCGCCGGGACGATGGCCGCCGTGCGCCGCTACCCCGTCCTGCGTGGCATCGGCGTGAGCGACGTGATCTGAACGCGACCGGCGGGAGGGACGACGTCCCGCCTGCCCTGTGCCGCGTCCCCTGTTTCCTGTACTGCCTTCCATGTCCGAAAGCTTGTTTCTCATCGCCGGCGGCGGCACTGGTGCCAAAGTCGCCGAGGCGCTCGTGCACCTCTGCGCCGCCGGGATGGCCCCGCGGCGCGTCCACATCCTGCTCGTCGACGCCGACACGACGAACGGCAACCTCCAGCGGGCGCTCCACACGACGCGCGCGTACCAGGCCGTCCAGCGGTGGCCGTGGGCCGTCGAGACGACCACCGGCGGCCTGTTCAAGAAGGACAAGACGTACCTCCAGATCTTCGGCACCGAGCTCTCGGTGACGACGCTCACCGAGACGCTGGACACGACGCGCGACGGCGGCATCGCCAACGGCGCCTCGCCGGACGAGCAGCTCATCCTGGACCTGCTCTACGACGCCGACGAGCAGACGGCGTCCTGCGACGACGGCTTCCGCGCGCGCCCCAACCTCGGCTGCCTCGTCCTCGCGGACCACCTCGCGACCGAGCTGCCCGCCCACGCCGGCCCGTTCCTCGACGCGCTCGTCCGCGAGGCCGGCGCCGGCAACCCGGTGCCCGTCGTCGTCGCGGCGTCCATTTTTGGCGGGACCGGCGCGAGCCTGCTGCCCGTCATCCGCGGGGCCGTCGAGGACGCCCTCCGCCGCCGCGACGCCGAGCGCGCCTCCAAGACGCTGCGGTGGGGCGCGACCATGATCCTGCCCCACTACCAGCCCGCGCGCCGCATCGAGTCCGTCGACCCGGACCGCTACCTGCTCGACACCGCCAACGCGCTCCAGTTCTACGGCATGGCGCAGGAGGTCACGGACGGGACGCTCTTCGACGCGATCTACGCGATCGGCTCGGACCGCCCGAGCCGCAACATCGTCCAGCCCGTGCTCGGGCAGAAGGCGCAGGCCAACCCGGCGTACGCCGAGGAGATGGTCGGCGCGCTCGGGGCCATCCACTTCGCGCGGACGCTCGGCGAGGGCCGCCGCGCCGTCCGCGTCTACGCGCCGGACCGCGGGCAGGAGCGCCTCACGTGGGCCGACCTCCCGCTCGGCGGCGACGAGACGCTGCGCACACGGATGGCCTACCTGCTCCACCTCGCCGCCTTCTTCCTCCGCCCGGCCGACCCGTACCGGCCCGACCTCTCGAAGGGCCTCGCGGGCCTGCTCGCGACGACGCCGGACGAAGAGCTCGAGGCCTACGCGTGGTTCAAGGACATCCTCGCGCCGTGGGCCGCCGGCGTCAGCCAGCCGTTCGCTGGGACGCCCGCCGGCCGCCGCGCCTCGGCCATCAAGAGTCCGGCCGTCATGGGCGAGGCCTCCGTGGACTCGCTCCGGCCGGCCGCGGTCGAGTACTTCGGCCGCCTGCTGCTGTGGGCCGCCTCGACCTTCCGCGACGGCGCCGACGGCCGCGGCGTCCTCCACTTCCCCGAGTACCACGCCGACGGCGACTACGTCCTGCTCCAGGGCGAGATGTCGCGCAAGGGCCTCGACGTCGACGCGCCCGCGCCGGGCGAGGCGACCGTCGATCCGACGCGCGACAACGCCCTCGCACGCCTGCTCCGGACGGCCCTCGCGGCCGAGGTCTCGGCGCACGAGCGGACGGGCAAGGGCGGCGTCGTCGCCGGCGTCTTCTCGCTCGTGGACGCAGACGGCCGCATCGGGCTGCGCATCACGCCCGAGCAGGTCCGCGGCGCGCTCGCCGCCGAGCGCCTCGGAGACGTCGCCGACGAGTACACCCGCACCGCCGCCTGACACGACCGGCGCACCCGATCGACACGACGCCCCGGCCGCCCGGGACGTCTCCACCGACCAGACGACTCAATGCCCCGCGGATTTCTGCCGCCGGCCTCGCCCGGCACCTCGTACCCCATCGTCTCCCCGCCCCCCGCCGACTTCGCCGAGGGCGACGCCGACCTGCTGAGCAAGATCGGGACCAACATGGCCGTCGCCGAGGCGCAGACCGAGGGCCGCGTGCCGTCGCCGCTGTCGCGGGCGTACATGTTCTACACCGCCCTCTTCGGGCGGTCGCTCGCGATGACCGGCAACGACGCCGGCGCGCCGGGCAGCCCGCCCGCCGGCACGCCCGAGGCCGACGCCGATCGACTCGCCAACGAGGGCCGCCGCGCGCTCCACACGCGCGCCCGTGCGACGTTCCGCGGCCTCTGCGCCGCGTTCGCCCTCCGCGACGCGCTCGGGCTCGACATCGCGCTCCGGCGCATCCCGCTCGTCGCCGACGGGCAGGGGCTGGCGCGCGTGCTCATTCCCAACCTCCGGACCGGGCCGGGCGGGCCGGGCTACTGGCAGGCGATGCGCGTCTTCACCGTCAAGGCGCGCGAGGATGCCGGCAGCCGCCCCGAGGTCCTCGCGGGCCTGTCGCCGCTGACTGGCCTCTTCCCGGCCGCCAAGCCGCCCGGGCGCGCGCTCGCCGGCGTCTTCTGGTACGACCCCGTCACCGGCGTCTGGCGCGACCCGACGGGCGCGGACCCGACCGGGACCGACAGCCCGCTCTCGCCGCAGACCTCGCAGGCCATCCGCGGCGCGCTCTCGGCGTGGCTTCAGAACGTCCGGACCGCCTTCGCGCCGGGCAGCCTCGCCTCCGTCGGCCTCGACGCCCGCCGCGAGGCGCTCGTCAAGACCGAACTCGACGCGTGGGCGTCCGAACTCGCTGCCGTCGCGACCGGCGACGTGCGCGTGATCCAGGGCCAGATCGCGTCCGAGGGCGAGCCCGTGCCCGCCTTCCTGCTGCCCGTCTGCACCGGCGTCGCCGGGGCCGTCCTGTCGGACATGGCGCGCCACCAGGGCCGCCTCGTCGTGACGTCGACGGGCCTGCGCGACCGCACGCGGCGCGTCTGGGGCCGTCTCGCGGGCCACCCGGACCTGGGCGCGCTCGCGGCCGCGCTCCCCGTCTCGGGCGACAACCTCGGCGCCGCGCTCGGCCTCGGCACCAACGCCGCGCCGACGCCCTTCGTCGTCGTCGACAAGCTGTTCACGCCCAAGCTCTCGATCCTCACGCAGAAGGGACTGTCGGACGAGTGGCGCGCGCTCGAGGTGAGCAACCACGGCTCGGTCGAGCACGCGCTCCTGCCGTTCGCGCCGGAGATCCTCGAGCTGATGGACCCGCTCGAGCTCGCGACGGCCGCCCACGGCGAGCTCTCGCAGGACATGCATCACTACATCGTCCGGCTGCGCGTCGGCGAGACCGAGGTCGTCCAGCTCTACTCGACGGCCGGCGACGGGCCGTACGCCGTCGACTCGGTGATCTCGTCGGACACGATCGACCTGCGCGTCTTCCCCAACTACGACCTCGACCCGGTCCGCTCCGTCCTCGCCCCCGCCGACGCGACGTACTACGGCCGCGCGCGCCTCGCGCCCGACTGGGACTTCGGCATCTCGGCCGTCCGCCTGGACCGGACGGAGGGCCGCCGGCGCATCGAGACGACCGGGACTGTCGAGCGGCGCGGCGCGCTCCACGCGACCGAGCCCGGCGCGTACCCGCCCGGCCAGGCCGACTTCTTCACGCTGCCGGACAAGCCCGACGCCTTCTCGTTCGGCGGGCGTGGCCTGTGCGTGCTCGCCCTCCGCCCGCCCGCGCGCACGCCCGAGGCCGGCCTCAACGCCCAGGACTGGGAGGTCGCCGTCGACTTCGGGACGTCCAACACCTGCGTCGCCGTCCGCCCCGCCGATGGGTCTGGCACGGGCGCCCCGCTGACGTTCCCCGTCTTCACGACGACGCTGCTCCGCACGCCGACTTACACCGCGCTCGAGCCCGTCAACGAGGGCGCGGCCGCGACGATCGACTTCTTCTACAAGCTCTCCGACGCCGACCGCGCGCTTACGCCCTACCCGTACTTCCCGACGCAGGTCTTCACGCAGCAGAAGCAGCTGCCCGGCACGCCCGACGGCGTGCTCGACCTCTCGGCCGGCCTGATCTACTTCCTCACGCCCAGCCTCGGCACGAGCCTCCAGGCCCTGCGCCTCACCGAGGGCTTCGACGTCCCCGGCGACGGCAAGCCGCTCAGCAAGCGCTTCCGCCTCGAGACGGACATCAAGTGGACGCGCCGCGAGTGGATGGGCGCCTTCATGGAGCACCTCCGCAAGCAGGTCGTGCTGACCGCCGCCGACCAGTTCGCGCGCGTCGCCAAGGCCTCGTTCTCGTTCCCGAAGGCCT
Source organism: Rhodothermales bacterium (assembly GCA_038233965.1). Classification (GTDB taxonomy): domain Bacteria; phylum Bacteroidota; class Rhodothermia; order Rhodothermales; family Rubricoccaceae; genus DASVSE01. The sequence continues at coordinate 18,047 of JBBSUZ010000004.1, forward strand.
TCTCGCGCGTCGACGAGGGCAACTACGAGATGGTGCTCGCCGCGATCTGGGGCCGCGACGTCCTGCAGCCGCTCATCTCGGAGTCTGAGGCGGTCCGCAACACGCTCGCCGGGCAGGCCAACCCGCACGTCGTGTTCGACATCGGCGGCGGCACGACGGACCTCATCGGCTTCAACGGCCAGGTCCCGGCCTTCCAGACGTCGTTCAAGCTCGCTGGCGGGCAGATCACGCGCTACGTCCATGCCTCGCCGGCCTTCCGCGAGGCCATCGCCGAGGTCGTCCGTCTGGACAAGAAGGGCGCCTACGACATCACGCTCAACATGCTCCGCTCGGGCGGGGCGGACCAGGTGTCGAGCGCGTGGACGGGCCTGCTGCAGACGCTCGACGACGACGACCCCTCGGGCCGGCTGCTCGCCAACGTCTTCCTCAACCTCGCCGAAGGCGGCCGCGCCGACGACGCCGCGGGCAAGGCCATCCGTGGCTTCTTCCTGACCAACGTCCTGCTGTTCGGCGGGATGAGCGTCTACGCCGGCCGCCTGCTCTCCGCCGCCGCGCGCGGCGACATCGCCGGCTCCACGCCGTTCCAGATCGGCGACACGACGCTGACGCTGACCGGCAACGGCTCCAAGCTCTTCCGCGCGATCTCGTCCGAGCGGTCGCCGTTCGGGCCGGTCGTCGAGGCGCTGTTCCGCCTCGGCCTCGGCGAGGGCATGCAGCCGCCGCGTGTCCACTTCAACGGCATCTACACGCTGCCCGATGGGACGGTCGCGCCCAAGACGACGGTCGCGCTGGGCCTGCTCTCGGCCGGCGGCCCGACCAACGCGCCGATCCCGGTCGCCAACGTCGTCGGCGAGACGGTCGGCGGGCAGACGTTCGCGAGCCCGCTCGTCCCGTTCTACGCCGGCATCCGCCGCGGCGCCGCCTACGACGCGCCCGCTGAGGCCCCGCCGGACCTCGCGGCCTTCCTCGACGCGCTCAACGAGCACCTCCCGCGCGGCGAGCGCAACGGCTACCCGATCGTCCCCGGCGCGGGCCGCGACTGGAACGTCGGCCTCAAGGAGACGCTCTACCCGCGCTCGGTCGGCACGCTGCGCGAGCGCCTCGCCGCGACCGCGTCGACGCTCAAGGACTCCGACGACGACGTCGCGGTGACGTCGGCGATGGAGCCGCTGTTCGTCGCCGAGATCGCCGCCCTCATCGACCAGGTCCGCGAGGACTACGCCGCCTCCTGACGCCCGCGCCGCCACGACCCCGCGACTCACCGCGACAGAACCCCTCTCTCCCCTGCCGGGGATCTCTCCCCTGAGGGGAGAGAAAATCCTTCGCCGCCGTCGCGACACTCGCCCGACGCCCCTGCTCTCGCTCGCTCTGCCGGCACACCGCCCCACCAGCGTTTTCTCGCCCCAACCGGGGGACCGGGATACCCGGACCGGAGATGTGCGGCAGGACAGAGAGGGGGCTGCCCCACCGCCCATGATGCGCTCGATTCTTCTGCTCACTCTCCTCGCGGCTGTACCCGCCTCCGCCCAGACCCGACGGCCGGCCGAGGCTCCGACGCCGGCACAGGTCCAGCGGATGGAGAATGCCGTCGACGGCCTCACCGGCGACTCGGCCCAGGCGCGGTCAGCGTTCAACCGGCTCCAAGAAGGGTCGGGGCGGACGGACGAGCGTGACAGCCTCCGACAAGTCTCCGGCGAGGTCAACATCCGCCTCGCCGACGCGCGGCGGGACCTCACCGCCGCCCGTCGCGCTGTCACCCGCGCCGACGCCGAACGCACTGCTACCAGCCGCAGTGCCCCAGACTCCGCCACGTCCGGAAGCGTCCCGGACGATCGGAACGAGGCCAAGACGCAGAGCACGGAACGTGGCACGGAACAGGCGGACGCCGGCGACTCATCGACCGACGAGCCGTTCCCGCTCTGGCCCGTTCTCGGCGGGATCGCCGCGGTCGCCATCGTCGGTGGGGGCGGGTGGCTGGCCTACAAGAAGCTCAAGCCCAAGCAGCCGACCCGCCTCGTCCCGCATCTCGGCAGCACCGGGACGCTGCCGGGCCAGAGCGTCCCGCGCCACGAGTTCGACCGCCTCAACCAGCAGGTCCAGACGCTCGCGGCCGAGGTCAGAGAGCTTCGAGAGGCGGCCCGGCGCGACCAAGAGCGCCGGCTGGCTGCTGCCATGCCGGCCCCTGCGCCGACCCAGCCCGCGCCCGCCGCGCCCACGCTCGCGCCCACCGACGCCGCGGCGTCCGCCTTCGCGGACTGGTGCAGGCAGGGCACGCCGATGATGAGCCGCGTCGACTTCTTCGCCGGCATGCTCGGCACGCGCGTGCCCGGCGCGAGTGCCCGCGCCGTCTACCGCGACCTCAACTCGCAGGCCGAGCCCATCCGCTTCGACGACCGCGGCGGCGCGTCGCCGGCCGAGTTCTGGCTCGTGAGCGTCGGCGGCGAGGCGCTGCTCTTCCCGCAGCCGCTCAACGCGGGCCAGTTCCGCGAGCTCACGCGCGTCTTCGAGGGCACGGCCGCGCCGAAGACGCTCGGGCAGGTCGTGCCGGCGCGCGTCCGCGACGAGGGCGGCACGTTCGCGCTCGCCGCACCCGGCCGCGTGAGCTGATGCCGAGCTACGGACTCGTCTTCGCCGGCGCGGCGCTGCTCTACGCCGCGTTCTATGGCATTCCGTTGTGGTCGCGCGGCCGGGCGCTGCGCCTGACGGGCCTCGACGCGCTGCTGATTGCACTCCGCCGCGACCTCGACGCGCCTGCGCTCGACACATCCAGGCTCAACCCTCCTAAGCGCTCGGCCCGCGAAACCGCCGACGAGCGTACGCGCGCCCGGATGTTCGACGCCGAGGGCAACGTCGTCTACGCCGACGATCCCGACACGCTCGCAGAACACGACGTCGCCGACGAGCCCGCGCCGCCCGCGCCGCCCGCGCCGTCCACGTCGGAGCGCCTCGCGCACCTCCGCGCGCTCTACACGGACTACGGCGACGGCGTCGTGCAGGAGGCCGTGGACCAGATCCGCGCCCAGTACCCGGACGGCGCCTACCCGCGCTTCGAGGTCGAGCGCCTCCCGACCGTCGCCGCCTTCGCCGAGCGCGTCTCGGCCGCGCGCACCATGGCCGGCCTCTTCGTCCTCGTCGGGCTCTTCTTTACCATGATCCGCCTCAACGGCGTCGTCGGCGCGATCGCGGACGCGGCGGGCGGCGCGGCGATGGCCCCGGCGCAGTTCCTCGCGACGATGGGCGCGCTGATGAACGGCATCGGCGGCGCCTTCGACTCGTCGATCGCCGGCCTCGGGCTGATGATCGCCGCGCTCGCCGCCGTCGGTGCGATCGACCTCGTCGCCGCGGGCCGCATCCTCGCGCTCGAGAAGGCCGTCACGCACACAGTCGTGCCCGGCCTCTCGGACCTCCACGGCCGCCTCGTCCCGACGATCACGCTGGCGGACCTGCTCGCCGAGACCAGCGCACACCTCCGCACGCTCGGCCACACCGTCAGCGGCCTCACGGTCAGCCTCGACGGCTCGCTCGCCGGATTGGGCGACCGTATCGCGGCCATGATGGGCGACTTTGGCTCGTTCCAGGACCAGTACGCCAACCTCAACGGCCTGCTCGTGAGCATCGGCGAGGCGGGCACGCACCTCCGCGACACGACGGGCGCGCTCAAGGGCGCCGCGCGGCGCATCGGCGACCCGCTCGACGAGTTCAACAAGACGCTGCTGCGCCACCTCGAGACCGTCGCGGACTCGGTCGCGGCGACGCGCGACGGCTTCGAGACGCTCGGTGAGCAGGTCGCGGTCGTCGCCGGGCAGACGGACGCCGCCGTCGGGCGCGTCGAGCAGTCGGCTGCGGGCACGCTCGGCGCGAGCCAGAGCGCCCAGCAGGCGACGCTCGCCGACCTCGCCCGGCAGTCGGCCGCCATCGAGGCGCACTTCAAGCGCCTCGCCGAGGCGCTCGGGCAGGCGTCGAGCGTCCGCATCGACCAGTCGCTCGGGCGCATCGACCGCGCCGTGGACCGCCTCGCCGAGGCGGAGGACGCCCCGCAGACGCTCTTCGCCTACCTCCGCGACGGCCTCGCGCGCCGCAGGCCCGTCGCCCGACGGGTCGCGCCGGAGGCCCTCGCCACCCCGCGCCCGACTACCTTCTTCGAGCCGCCCGACGCCCCGACCGCCGCACCCTCCGCCGACCCGTGAGTGACTCCCAGATCCTCGTCTCCCGCGACCTCCTCCGCAACGTCAAGCGCGAGGTCGACGACCTGCGCGACGAGCGCGACGAGCTCCTCGAGCGCGTCGCCACGCTCGAAGCCGGCGGCAGCGGCGCGCCCGACGGCGACGCGCTGGCGCAGATCGAGCGCGCGACCGAGCAGGCCGTGCGGTCGGCCGAGGAGGCCGCGTCCCTGCGAACCGAGCTCGCCGACGCGCGGAGCCAGCTCGCGCTCGCGCAGGCCGAGACCGAGGCCGCCCGGACCGAGGCCGACGAGCTGCGGCGGACGCACCCGATGCCGCCGCCGCGCCGCGTCGCGGACCGCGCCGCCGAGCTCCTGTCGGGCGTCGCCGGCGGAGTCGCGGGCGTCGCCAAGCGGCTGTCTGGATCGGCCGAGGCCGCGCCGGACCCGACGAGTCCGGCCGCCATCGCCGGGACGGCCTTCGCCGCGTGGTGCCGCCGCAACCGCGCCCTCGTGAGCCGGCCGTACCTCTTCGCGTCGTTCCTCGCCACCGCCGCCGAGGGCGTCGAGACTGAGGTCACGCCGGTCTACCGCGACCGCACGGCGAGCGAGCCGACGTTCCGGACGGAGGCCATCGACGGCGTCGAGCACTGGCTCGTGCGCGTCGGGCCGGAGACGATGCTGCTGCCGCAGCCGCTCTCGCCGACGCAGTTCCGCGAGCTCGCGCCCGTCTTCACCGGCGACACGACGCCCGAGACGGTCGAGTCGGTCGTCCCGGCGACCGTCCGCGCGCAGGGCAGCGCGCACGTGCTCGACACGCCCGGCCGGGTCCTCTGATGGCAGCCGACCCGTCCCGTCTCCGTCCGCTCCTCCGCGAGCTGCAGATCGTTACGGCTGGCCTGCCCGCTGCGATCGATGAGCACCTCGCGGGCCTGACCGCCGCCCTGGCCGCGGCCACCGAGGAAGCAGACACGCTCCGCCGTCGCCTCTCGGACATCACCGCCCGTGCCGTGCAGGCCGAGACCGCGGCCGACGAAAACGGCCGCGCCGCCGACGCCGCCGAGCGCGCCCTCGCGACGGCGCACGCCGACGCCGACCGGCTCCGGACGGCCCTCGCCTCAGCCGAGGCCGAGATCGCCCGCCTCCGGACGGCAGACGCTCACCCGCAGCGCGACGTCGCGCCCCAACGCCCGGCGCACCCGCGTGCGCGGGCGGCGGCTCCAGCCGCGACGCTCACCCTCACCGGTCCGGTCGATCCACGACCGGCACTCTCCCTGACCGATGGCACGCCGCCGTCCGCAGCGCTGGCGGCTGAGGCGTCGACGCCGGCCGCGCGCCTCGCCGAGACGTTCCGCGCGTGGTGCGGCGAGGCGACGCCCGTCATGGGCAAGGTCGAGTTCTTCGCCGGCCGCGCCCGCACGGCGCTGCCCGGCGCGAGCGTCACGGCCGTCTACCGCGACGCCAACTCGCAGGCGACGCCGGTCGCGCTGAGCACGCAGGGCGCGGCGAGCCCGGTCGAGCACTGGCTCGTCGCGCTCGACGGACGGCACTGGCTCCTGCCGCAGCCGATGGCGGCGGCGCAGTTCCGCGAGCTCGCGCCGTGCTTCGAGGGCACGGCGACGCCGGCGACGCTCGCCACGGTCGTGCCGGCCGAGGTCCGCGTCGTGGGCGACCGCTACGAGGTCCCGGCGCCCGGCCACGTCGGCTGACGGTGGAGCCGGTTGATCTGGCGTCGGCCCGCCGGGCCGAGCGGCGATCAGTCGAGGGCCTTGCGGAACGCGTCGGGGATGTAGCGGCGGACCTGCTCCAGCAGCCGCAGCGTCGTCGCGTAGTCGTACGGGCCGGAGACGATGACGCGGAAGTCCCCATTCATGTCGTAGGTCGACGCCGGGACCACCTGGAGCGCGAGGCCCGTCTGCTGGGCCTGCGCGTAGCGCGCGTTCAGCGCGTCGTCGTCGCCGGGCCCGTACGAGCCCATCACGATCACGTTCGGCACGTTGGCCGTCGAGATGCGCGAGCTGCGGCGCGGCGCCTGGCGCGTCGGCGCGCGCGAGGCGTTGCCGCTGCCGCGCACGACGTCGTCCGAGGGGACGTAGCCCTGGTCGGCCTGGATGATCGCCTGCGAGCCCGGCGCCTCCGAGACGTTGGTCCGGCTGCCGTCCGTGCCGACGAAGTGGAGCAGGCCCTGGCGGTACTCCCAGTAGTAGGTCGTGGACCAGCGCGCGTCCTGCGCGGTGAACCGGACGATGCTGCGGCCGGCGAGCGTCACCCGCTGGATGTTGCTGACGGACGTGCCGGGCGAGAGCGGGCGCGGCATGTTCCACGTCTGCCCGCCCTCGGAGAGCCGCAGCGAGGTCTGCCCGTCGCGCAGCCGCACCGTCTGGACGCCGCCGCCGCCGGACGGTGCCGGGGCCTGCCGGCGCGGGGCCGACGTGAGGTAGCGGTCGTAGACCCAGCCGGCATTGCCGTCGACCTGGCACCAGCGGCCGCCGTCCTCGGGCCGCCGCGGCAGGCAGCCGCTCGTGGTGACGCCGCTGCCCGGCGAGACCTCGTCGACGGCCGTGCCGTGGCGCGCGCTCGGGTTGTCGCGGATCGGGATCGGCGTGCTGTTGGGCGCGCTCGCGTAGCGCGTGACCTGGCTCGACGTGAAGACGTCCCAGTTGACGCCGCGGCGCGGGCTGAAGCCGAGCGCATAGTCGGCGTCGTCGGTCCGAACCGGGGCGGGCGCCTCGCCGGTGTCGAACTCCATCGAGTCTGTCACGGGGACGTCGCCCGGCGCGCCACTGCCTGCGGACGAGCCCGGCGGTGGGTCAACAGCGACGACAGGATCGCTCGCGTCGCGCTTGTCCTGCGTGAGCACGATGACGGCGAGCGTCGCCGCGATGACGGCGAGCAGGATCGCGATGCCGATGATCATCCCGTTGCCCGACGACGAGGCGACGGGTCCGTAGGGCGGCGGCGGCGCGGCCGGCGGCGTGGGCGGGACGTACGCCTGCTGAACGGGCGGTCCGGCAGCCGGCGGTGTGTACGGTGGCGGCGTGTACGGTGGCGGTGTGTACGGTGGCGGCGTGTAGGCCGGTGGGGCGTCCGCCGGGGCCTCCTCTGCCGAGCCCGGGCGCGCGGCGAATCCGGACTCCGCGAGCGCCACCAGAAAGGCGTCGCGGTCCGCCGCGGTCTCGAACGGACCGATGAGCGCCGGCATCACGAGCGCCGTCAGCTCGGCCTCCTCCGGCTCGACGTTCAGCTCGCGCACGAGGACGTCGGTGAGCAGGGCCTGGCGGTCGCGCGAGAGCGAGCGCTCGGTGATCTCGGCGGTAAAGGACATCGGGTCGGGACGGAGGAGACGCGGCGAAGCTACGCGCGGCTCTCGCCACGAATTCAGCCGGTTGCCCGGTGGCCGGTCGTTCCGCGTCCGGTCCTCAGAGGAGCGGCCGCGCGTCGGCGCGGACGAGCGGCATGAGGTGGCTGCGGTAGGCCCACATCAGGAACGCCGTCAGCCCGCAGAGGACGTAGCCCGGCACGCCCGCAGCGGGCGCGAACGAGACGTGGAACAGCACGATGCCGACCAGAATCGGGACGAGCATCACGAGCGCGAGCGGCACGAAGCGGCCGGCGATCAGCAGCGCCCCGATGATCACCTGGAAGCCCGACACGACGGGCTGGATGTGCCCGCTGATGAGGGCCTCGGTGAACGCGCCCATCGCGCCCGGCGGGATCACGTCCGAGCCCGGGATGAAATGCAGGAAGCCGTTGAGGCCGAGGACGAGCAGCAACAGGCCCATGAGGACCCGGACGACGGTGACGGCGAGGCGCATGAGCAAGGGCGTAGATGTCTGTCGGAACGTACATCACGCGGGCTTCCCGCTTCCGTGCCGGAGGCCGCAGTACGTTGGCCGTGCATCCCTGCCGCGGCGCGTCCGTACGTCCGCCGCCCCGCCCCGTCCGCCGTGCCCGTCGACTCGCCGCCTTCCGCTCCGCGCCCCGCCGCGCCCCGCCGCAGCCTGCCGCGCCGTCTCGGCCGGCGGATGACGCGCGGCGTGACCCGGGGCACGCTCCGGCTGTTCCGGCCCGCCGGCCGCCGCTTCAAGTCGGCACGGACGGCGGCGGATGGACGCTCGCGCGCCGTCGCCGTCGCGGCCGGGCTCGCATGGAGCGCGCTCGGGCTCGCCGTGCTCGGCGGCATCGCGCTCGTCCTGCTCGGGCTCGCCGTGTGGCCGTTTACGCCCAGCCGTGAGAGCATCCGCCACGCCCGCGACCTCGCCCCGAGCAGGGTCGTCGCCACGGACGGCCGCACCATCGCCACGTTCGCGCGGGCAGGACGGACGTGGACGCCGCTCGCGGACATCTCGCCGGCCGTCGTCGCCGCACTCCTCGCGACCGAGGACCGGCGCTTCTACCAGCACGGCGGCCTCGACCTGCGCCGCACCGTCGGGGCCGTGCTGCACACGATCGGCGGGACGCCGCAGGGCGGCTCGACGATCACGCAGCAGCTCGCGCGCAACCTCTACCCCGAGCGCATCGGCCGCAGCCGGTCGCTCGTCCGCAAGGTCAAGGAGGCGATCACGGCGTGGACCATCGAGTCCGTCTACACCAAGGACGAGATCCTCGAGGCCTACCTCAACGCGCTCCCGGACCTCTACACCGCGGTCGGGGTGGACCGCGAGTCGCGGACCTACTTCGGCGTCCCCGCCGCGCGCCTGGACACGCTCCAGGCGGCGCTGCTCGTCGGCGTGCTGAAGGGGACGGCCTCGTACAACCCGGTCCGGCATCCCGAGGCGGCGCGGCGGCGGCGCGACGCGGTCCTGTCGAGTCTGGTCACCGTCGGCGAGATGACGCCGGCGCGGGCGAACGCGCTCGGCGAGCGTCCGTTGGGGCTGCGCTTCGAGCGCCTGTCGATGCCCCGCAACCGCGCGCCGCACTTCGTCGAGGCCGTCCGGCAGCAGGCCGAGGCGTGGGCCGAGGGCGAGGGCCTCAACCTCTACGGCGACGGCCTGACGATCCACACGACGCTCGACCTGCGCATGCAGGAGGCCGGCATCGCCGCCGTCGTCGCCGCCGGCGACGCGCTCCAGGACGTCGCCGACGTCGAGTGGGGGCGGGCGTCGGAGCGGCGCCTGGGCACGACGACCGCGCCCTACACGGCCGCGCGCCGCGGGACGGCCCCGTTCTCGCACTTCTGGCGCACCCGCCGCGACCTCGTCGACACCTTCGTCCGCGAGA
>JBBSUZ010000005.1:0-26361 GCA_038233965.1 Rhodothermales bacterium
CGACGACGGTCGGGACCGATGTCGCGGGGTAGAGGCTCTGGTCCGGGTAGACCTGCCCGGCGAGGTTGGCGTCGGCCGCGACCTGCCAGCCCGAGAGGTAGATCGCGTCCAGCCCGCCCTTGACCTGCTGCACGGCCTGGCCGCCGGTCATCGCGCCGAGCGCGGCGACGTACGGCTTCTCCTGCATCAGCGCCCACAGGCGCTCGGCGCCCAAGCGGCCGAGCGTGTGCTCGATGGCGACGGAGCCGCGCAGTGCGACGACGTCCTGGGCCGAGTACGGCCGCTCGACGCCGGCCCAGCGGGGGTTCGCGTCCCAGTCCCGGGCAATGTCGGCGGCGGCGAGGTGGCGGGCGGAGTGGAGTTCCATGGCGGTTGAGAGGTTGAGGGGTTGAAGGGGAAATGCACCGGGGTCCGACGATTCCGCGTCGGCACGTGCGTCCCCGTAGGGGCACAGCTTGTTGTGCCCGCGTTTCAGACAGGCACGCCGTCCGTGCCTGCGGGTCGAGTCGCCGGGACGTCTGCCCCGAGGCGTCAGAGCGTCGGCACGGTCTCGCTCACGTGGCCGTCGCCGGACGTCCCGGGTGCGGTCGTCGCGAGGGCGGCCAGGGGCGACGTCGTGGTGAGGAACGGGCGCATGTCGCGCTCGAGGAAGACGCGGCAGGCGTCGCCGGCGGCGCGGCGCCAGCGGTCCGCCTCGACGCCCACGGCCTGCACCTCGGCGAGGATCGTGTCGAGCTCCGTGTCGAACAGGCCGCGGACGAGCTCGTCCGTGACCGTCTCGCCGGACTCCAGCGTGACGCCGTGGAGCCGCCACTGGACGGTCTGGGCGCGCGAGATCTCGAGCGTCGCGAGGTCCTCCATGAGGTCGTCCCAGGCGACGCAGCCGATGTCCTCGTTCCAGCCCTTGAGGTACGCGATCCCGACGCGGACGTTGGTGCGGAGGCCGCCGAGGGTGTACGGCCCGCCGCCGACCGGCATCAGGTCCGGCCGCGGCACGATGTCCGGGTGGGCGCCGAGCTGGTTCTGCGCGCCCTTGAGCACGTCGAGGAACGGGCCGAAGGCGGGGCCGATGAAGTAGGGGTGCGAGACCCAGCAGCCGTCGTGGCCGATCGACGCCTCGAAGAGCTTGTCGGCGACGACCTTGTCGGTCTGCGCCTGCCGCGCGTCGGCGTCGCGGCCGGGCGTGAAGGCGGCCATGCCGCCCATCGCGAAGGCCCCGTGGCGGTGGCAGACGTCGATGAGGTGGCGGGCGTAGTCGCGCATCCACGGGTGGTTCATGCCGATCGACGCGCGGTCGGCGAGGACGCGGTCCGGGTGCGTCCGCAGGCACTTGATGTCCGAGAAGATCTTGTCCCAGCGCCCGCCGTTGAGGCCCGCGGCGTGGTCGCGGAGCTCGTAGAGGATCTCCTCCATCTGGAACGCGGCCGGCAGCGTCTCGATGAGGAACGTCGCGCGGACGGTGCTACGGGGCAGCTCGAGCGCGTCCTCGGTCAGCGAGAAGAGGCGGCTCCACCACCGGGCCTCGAGGAAGTGCTCGACCTTGGGCACGTAGAATGCGGGCGTCTTGCCGCGCGCGATGAGCGCGGGCGCGGCGTGGACCATGCACAGCGCGAAGTCCAGCAGGCCGCCCGCGACGGGCTGGTCGTCCACGCGGACGTTGGCCTCGTCGAGGTGCAGGCCGCGCACGCGGACCATCAGGACGGCCATGTCGTCCGGGTCGAGGCGGTACTCCTTGGTCACATTGCCGTCGCCGTCGTATTTGGCGGCCGAGAGCGTGCCGTCGGCGGCGGCGATGACATTCTCGACGCCGGCCATGACGTTGTCCCACGAGGGCTTCATGCTGTCCTCGAAGTCGACCATCGCCGCGTCGGCACGCTGCCCGTCCGCCCCACGCGAGAGCATGTTGATGACCATGCGGGCGTCCGAGACGGGCCCGGTGATCTCGACGCGGCGCGTCATCAGATCGGCCGGGAGCGGCGCGACGTGCCAGCGGCGGTGTGCCTCGGGGTGGGCGTCCTTGGGCAGGTAGCCCGGCGCGGCGCCAGCGTCCCAGCGCGCCTGCCGGTCGACGCGGGCGGCGAGGTGGTAGGCGCGGTCGGTCGCGAGGGCCCGGTGCAGGCGCACGACGAGCGCGACGGCCTCGGGTGTGAGCAGGCGGCGGGCGGCAGGCGTGTCGGCCCCGGCGTGGAGCGCGAGGCCGTCACCGACGGGAACGGGGGCGAACGGACCGACGAGGGAAGTGCGGGGCATGGCGAGGCGCGCTAGCGAAACTTCGCTGAGCATAGGATTTCGCTCGGCTCACACGCAACACCATTCTATCCGGCACGCCCGTTCGCCCCAGAATCGACGATTTTCGCGGCCGGCCTCCGCGCCCGGCGAAACGTGAAACCGCTTTCACGCGGGACGGATGTGGGACGTGGATGCCTTCGGTCCCGCACCATCACCCGTAGGGGCACAGCTTGCTGTGCCCGTGCCAGACACCACGCGCCCCCGGCGTCACGCGCCGAGCACGTCGAGGGCCGCGGCGATGGTCACGAACGACCCGGTCACGAGCACCCGGTCCCCCGCCTCGCGCTTCGCCGCCGCCCACGCGAGCGCCTCGGCGACAGACGTCCCCGCCTCGGCGACGTCTACCCCGACCCGCCGCAGGACGGCCGCGAGCGCGTCCCGGCCGAGCGCCCGCTCGCCCGGTAACCCGACCGGGAGTGCGACGGCTCCGGCCTCCGCGAGGAGCCGGGCGAGCGCGCCCGCGTCCTTGTCCGCCATGACGCCGACGACCGCGAACAGCCGCCCTCCTGCCGGCAGCGCATCGAGCGCGACGCGCCAGCCGTCGGCGTTGTGCGCAACGTCGAGGAGGACACCATCGACGGTCTCGCCGCGGCCGCGCAGCCCGCTCAGCCGGACGACCTCGGACAGCCCGGTTTCGACGTCTGCGGGTGTGAGGCCGGTCACCGCGATCTCGCACGCGCGCACCGCGAGCGCCGCGTTCCACGCCTGGTGCGCGCCCGGCAATCCGAGCGTCAGGCGGCCGTAGTCATTCACGGGTGTCGCGAGAGTGACGATGGTTGGGGAATCGACCCGTACGCGGCACGTGTCTCGGACGTCCTCGACGGGCGCGCCCGCCTCGGCAGCGGTCACCTCGATGGACGCCCGAGCTCCGGCATCCACGACGGCATGGATCAGTGGGACGCCCGGTTTTGCGATGCCCGCCTTCTCGCGCGCGATGGCCTCGAGCGTGCTGCCGAGCAGGTCCGTGTGGTCCAGCCCGACCGACGTCACGAGGGACACGCGCGGCGTGAGCACGTTCGTCGCATCCAGCCGCCCGCCCAGCCCGACCTCGACGACGGCCAGGTCGACGCCCGCCTCGGCGAAGCGCAGGAACGCGAGCGCCGTCGTCGCCTCGAAAAAGCTCGGCCCGATGCGGGTGAAGAGGTCGGCGTGGCGCTCGGCCGCAGCGTCCAGCCAGTCGTCAGAGGCGGGAACGCCGTCGACGCGCATCCGCTCGCCGATGTGGCGCAGGTGCGGCGACGTGTGCAGCCCGACGCGCAGGCCGGCCGCCGTCGCGATGGCCGCGGCCATCGAGGCCGTCGAGCCCTTGCCGTTCGTCCCGGCGACGTGGATGCTCGGCGCGGCCCGCTCGGGGTGGCCCATGCCGTCGAGGAGCGCACGCATCCGGTCCAGGCCCGGGGTGTAGGCCGCCGCGCCGGCGTCGGCGAAGCGCGGGAGTGCGAGCAGGCGGTCGAGCGCAGTCACGGGCTGACGAGTTCGATGCGCCGGCCGTCGCCGTCGAGGGGCGTCAGGCGGAGATGGAGCGTATCCGGAGGGAGGAGCCCGAAGGCATGCTCGGGCCATTCGACGAGCGCGATGGCGTCGCCCGAGAGCAACTCTCCGAGGCCGAGGCGGGCGGCGTCGCCGGCCGTCTCGATCCGGTAGAGGTCGAGGTGGAGCAGCAGCACGTCGCCTGCGTCGTGCTCGTGGACGAGCGTGAACGTCGGCGACGTGACGTCGTCCGGGTCCAGACCGAGGCCCTCGGCGACGCCCTTGGCGAGGTGCGTCTTGCCCGCCCCGAGCCCGCCGTGAAGGGCGACGACGTCGCCCGGCGCGAGGTGCGCCGCCAGGGCTCGGCCGAGCGCCCGGGTCGCCTCAGGTGAGTCGGCCGTCGTCGGGAAATGATCGCCGAGAGACATCGGCCTACCCGGCCATCCCGTCCTCGACGTCCATCCGCTCGGCGGCCGCCTCGAGCGCGGCGTCGCGCGGGTGCGCCTCGTCGTGCGGGAGCGAGCCGCGGTCCGACCGCAGGTAGACGAAGGGCGAGTAGTGGAGGAAGTTCGAGACGCGGGCAGTGTAGATGTCGGCCGAGGCCTCGATCTGCCGGGCGAGGTGGCTCTTGTCCGTCCCGGCGCGCAGCAGCGGCCCCCAGCGCTCGTTGACGAGCATGGACGCGGCGCGGGCGAGCGGCGCGATGCGGCGGTCGAGGGCGACGAGGCGCTCGCGGAGCGCGTGGAAGTCGGCCTCGAGTTCGTCCGCCGGGCGGTCCGTCTGCGGTCCGTAGCCGGCGACGTTGCGCTGCCGTTCGAGGCGCAGGACTGAGGCGTAGGACTCGAGCCGCTCCTTCTCGTCCATCAGCGCCGTCAGCCGTTCCTGCTGCGGGCGGAAGGCGTCCATCGCCGCGATCTCGTCCTCGAGCGGGCGCAGGATGAGGGCCGTGCGCCACCGCAGGACGTCCTTGCTCGCGCGGACGTCCGCGTAGACGTGGTCGCCGACGTAGAGGATATCCGAGCCGCGCAGGCCGAGCGAGGCCTCGACGAGCGCGGCGTTGCCGCCGGCGTAGGCGCGGCCCTCGGCGAGCGGCCCGATGTGCGACCGCAGCACGGCGCGGCCCTGCGCGTCCTCGGAGACGATCTCGTAGGCCGGGGCTTTCTCGGAGAAGAAGGCCGGCTTGCGGGCCTGCACGATCGCGACGTCGAACAAATCGCGCCACGTCATCTCGCCCGGCAGGTGCGGGTCGAAGGCGAAGGTCAGGATCGGCGCGGCGTATTCCCACTCGGAGTTGGTGATGAGCAGCACCTTCTTGCCGGCGTTCTTCTGGTCGAGCAGCGCGAGCGGGACGTCCGGGTCGGGCTCGATGAAGCGCGCCGGGTCGGCGAGGATGTCGGCCTTGAGCAGGCCTTCGAGGTGCGCCTCGTCGAGCGTCTTGCGGACGACCGCGTAGAGGTCCTCGTAGCCGAGCGCCGCCGGCAGCTTGCCGGCGTCGAGCAGGTCGACGAGTTGGAGGTAGATGCCGGCCTCGCTAATCGAAAAGAGCGTGTTCAGAAACTGCCAGCGCGAGTCGTGGAGGTCCACGAGCGTCTGGCGGTAGAGCTCGCGCTGCTCGGCGTGCGCGAGCTGCGTCGTCCCGTGGAAGGCCGTCTTGACGTAGCCGAAGCGGTTCGGCTTGACGACGTTGCCGCGCTCGGTGTCCACGACGAGGCCCTGCACGACGAGGTCGGGGTCGAAGACGAGGCTCTCGACGGGCCAGCCCTGCGCGAGCAGACCGGCCTTGACGTAGCTGTACGCCCGCTCCTCCCACAGCTCGACGCGGTAGTGGACGAGCGTGTAATCCATGTCGTAGCCGATGGCTGCGATGTTTCGGAGGTTGAGCGTGCGGTTGCAGAAGAGGCCGCGCGGGTGCTCGAAGGCGTCGGGGACGTCCCCGCCGAGGGGGCTGTGGGTGCCGGTAGAAGTCGTCGCGTCCATGTGAGGTCGTGGGTTCGCGGAAGAACGCGCCGGACGCCCGCCCGAGTCCCCCATGCGCCGCGTTTTTGCGGAGAGATGACGCAAGGAGGGGATGCGGGACGGGGGATACGGGATGAGCAGACGTCCCTATCGAGCCCGCTTGCGCATCCCGCATGCCCTATCCCGCACCCCGCGCGTCACAGCGTTCCGCTGTAGCTCAGGCGGTGCGCGAGGCGTGTCGGCTCGGGGAGCTTGAGGCGGCCCGTCGTGCGCAGCGTCAGGTCGACGGCGTCGGCGAGCGTGATGCGGTGGCCGGCGGAGACGTAGACGGGCAGCACGCGGGTGCGCGTCCGCACCGCCATCCCGACCGTCTCGCCTTTGTGGACGAGTGGCGCCGTGCTGCCCTTCTCCTCGCCGAGGTCCGCGTACGTCCCGACGTAGATCGACTTGGCGACGCCGAGCGCGGGCCGGTCCAGCAGCACGCCGAGGTGGCACGCGAGGCCGAAGCGGCGCGGGTGCGCGCGGCCGTGGGCGTCGAGCATGAGCACGTCCGGCAGCACCGTCAACTGCTCGAGCGCGGGCAGCAGGGCCGGGATCTCGCGGAAGCTGAGCAGGCCCGGCACGTACGGGAAGGCGACCGGTCCGTCCCAGATGGCCTGGTCCACGACGTCCAGCGTGTCCACGTCGAGCACGACGATGGCCGCGCGGACACGGTCCCCGCGCACGCTCACGTCCAGCCCGGCGACAGTCTGAACGGGCCCGAGTGGGGTCTCGCGAACGAGCGGCTCGAGACCGCGCTGCACCGCGACGGCCTCTTTCGGCGAGATATCGAAGGGGTGGAGATTCGGAACGGTCACGGCAGGGCGGGCTCGGAGCGACAGGCTCGGAGCGGCAAACCTACGCGGAGCGAGCCGTCGGAATCCAGAGCAGCCCGACCGGATCCGCCGCACCGATTGTGACGCCTGCCGCGCGGACGTCGTCGCCGTCGGGCAGCCCCTCGACGGTCCAGACGGCGTCGAGCCCGTCGAGCCAGAGCGAGAGCGCGAACCGCTGCGCAGCGGTGAGCGACCGTTCCCGAAGATGGGCCGCATGACCGGGCTCGGCGGCGTGCCGGCACGTCACGAGCACCCACGTCCCACCATCACGAGCCGGGGCCACGTCCGCTGCGCGACCAGCGAGCGGCCAGAAGCCGACGGGCGGGTCAGCGTAGGCGCCGGACACGTCGAGAGCCGCCCCTGCCGCCCGGCGAAAGGCGACGTCGGTGTCCGTTTGAAGAGGGGTCGTGAGCGAGTCCATTGCAGCAGTCGAGTTGCCGGGCACAGGTCAAAGCGCATGCCATGCACACTGGCTCAGGCCCCACGGTGCCCGCCAGTACATGGCCGAGGCGGAATGGACGGCTCAGAATGTCACCCCGGCAGCGAGATCTGCCGGGGTGAACATGTGGCGGCGGGCGATAGCGTCTGGCCGAGCCCGTCCGGTTCGACCCGCGGCGGGTCCGTCTGGAAACCTTTGGTCGAGCTTCACACGCGGAGAGCGGCCGCGGGTTGATCCGGCCGTCCGGGTGGCGGTATGTTCACGGCCCTTCGAGCGGCGTCCGCGCCGTCCGTCGGGCTCTTAGCTCAGTTGGTTAGAGCGCGTCGTTGACATCGACGAGGTCACTGGTTCGAATCCAGTAGAGCCCACTCCACGCCCGCCGATCCGCTCTGGATCGGCGGGCGTGTCGCATCATAGACCGGCCGGGCGTAACCGGCCGGATGTCGCATCTTGCCGGCCCATCCGGCGACGCGACCATGCCCGACCTCTCCATCGAAGACCGGCACCGCGCCGCAGGACACACGGTCGTCGCCGGGTGCGACGAGGCGGGGCGCGGATGCCTCGCCGGACCGGTCGTCGCTGCTGCCGTCGTCCTGCCGCCAGATGCACACATCCCTGGCCTCGACGACTCGAAGCGACTGACGCCGGCGCAGCGCGAGGCCCTCGTGCCCGTCATCGAGCGCGTCGCCGTTTCCGTCGGCGTCGGGCAGTGCTCGGCGGCCGAGGTCGACGAGTTGAACGTGCTCTGGGCGGCGATGGAGGCGATGCGCCGCGCCGTCCTCGGGCTGGGCGTCGCGCCGGATGTGCTGCTCATCGATGGCAACCGCGCCATCCCGGACGCGCCGTGCGACCAGGAAACGGTCGTCCGCGGCGACGGCATCAGCCTGTCCATCGCCGCAGCGTCGGTCATCGCCAAGGTCACGCGCGACCGCGTCATGACGGCCCTCGACGCCGACGTCCCGGCCTACGGGTTCGCGCAGCACAAGGGCTACCCGACGGCCCAGCACTACACCGCGCTCGCCGCGCACGGCCCGAGCGCGCACCACCGGCTGACGTTCCGGCTCGTCTAAGCCTGCGTCACAGGCCGCGCCACGCGCGGAGCGCATCGGCCGCCTCGCGCGCGACGGCCTCGGGCGACCCGTCCGCGTCCACGACGACGTCGGCCTGGGCGTAGAACGGCTCGCGGGCATCGGCGAGCGCGCGGATGCGGGCGAGACGCTCGGGAGCCGGCAGCGCGTGACCGCCGGGACCGAGCAGGAGCGGGCGCGACGTGAGGTCGGTCGCGGCGAGGCGCGCGTCGATCGTCTCGGGCGAGGCGCGCAGCCACACGACGGCCCCGGCGGCGTGCGCCACGCGCAGGTTGGCCGGGACCGCCAGCGTCCCGCCGCCCGTCGCGACGACCGCCGGCTCGCCCCGGGTCGTCTCGTCCAGTGCACCCGCCTCGGCGACGCGGAACGCGCGCTCGCCTGCCTGCGCGAAGAGGTCCGCCACGCGCCGGCCGGTGCGGGTCTCGACGAGCCAGTCCAAGTCCACGAAGCGCAGCCCGAGCGCGTCCGCGAGGAGCGGCCCGACCGTGCTCTTGCCCGCGCCCATCGGGCCGGTGAGGTAGACGCGGGACGGGAAACCGGGCACGGCGGAGTGGATGACGGGGTGGATGGCAGTGCCGCAAGGTCGCCCCTACCTTCCGCTCCCCCACCCCGCCGCCCGTGCCGACCCTCCGCCTGCTCGTCGAGTACGACGGGACCGATTTCCAGGGCTGGCAGCGCCAGACGAACGGCCCGAGCGTGCAGGCTGCGATCGAGGACGCGCTCGCGGTCATCCTCGGCGCGCCCGTCGGGATCGTCGGGGCCGGGCGGACCGACACGGGCGTCCACGCGCGCGGCCAGGTCGCGCAGTTCGAGACGGACCGCGACGTCGACCCGCGGCGGCTGCTCGCGTCGCTCGGCGGGTTGCTGCCGGCGTCCATCGCCGTCCGCTGCGCCGAGGTCGCGCCGGCCGGTTTCCACGCCCGCTTCGACGCGACGTCGCGGACGTATCACTACCACATCGCGACGTCGGCCCGCGCGCTCGACGCCCGGACGCGCGTCGTCGTCCGCGTCCCGACCGACTTCGACGCCATGAACCGGGCGGCGCAGGCGCTCCTCGGGCGGCACGAGTGCAGCGCGTTCTGCCGGACGCGCTCGGAGACGACCAACCGCACGTGCGCCGTTGAGACGGCCCGGTGGGTCCCCGACGGCCGCCCCGGCGACTGGCGCTTCGAGATCACGGCCGACCGGTTCGTGCACGGCATGGTCCGCGCCGTCGTCGGGACGCTGCTCGAGGTCGGACGCGGGCGGCGGCCCGAGACGGCCATCGCCGACGCGCTCGCCACCCACGACCGCCGCGCCGCCGGCCCCGCCGCCGCGCCGCACGGCCTCGTCCTCCACCACGTCGGCTACCCCGACCCACCGTTTCCCGAATGCGCCTGATCGCTGCTCTCGGCCTGCTCATCGCCCTCACCGGCTGCGAGCGCCCGCTCGTGGACCCGCTCCAGAAGCCGGTCGAGGTGATCGGGCTGGACACCGACGAGGTCCGGACGTCGCCCGAGCTCGCGCTCCGCCTCCGCGTCGACGGTGCGACGGCGCTGACGGTCGGCGGCGTGGCCGCGACCGCCGAGGCGCTGCCGGGCGTGTTCACTTTCGACGCGCGTCTCGTGCCCGGACTCAACCGCCTGGGCGTCACCGCGCGGGACGGGGCGGGCGTCGTCGCGGCGGACACCGTGCTCGTCCTCTACCTCCCGGTCTCGACGGCGACGCGCGCACTGCCATCGCCCCGCACCGACGCGGCGGTCGCGACCGACCCCGGCCGCGTCCTCGTCACGGGCGGGGCGAATACGGACGGCCGGGCACTCGCGTCCATGGCGATCCTCAACCCGGTCATCGGCTTCGCCGGCATCACCGTCCCGCTCCTCACGGCGCGGACGGGACACACGGCGACGTCGCTGCCCGGCGGCGGCATCCTGCTCGCCGGCGGCGCGACGACGGAGACGCCGACGCGCCTCGCGGACTTCGTCCAGACGGCCGAGTGGATTCCGCCGGGCGAGACGGCGAGCCGGCCCGTCGCGCTGCCCGCCGGGACCGTCCTGCGCGCCGGCCACACGGCCCGCGCACTCCAGACCGGCACCACGACGACCGTCTACTTCTACGGCGGCCTCGTGCCGTCGGGCGCGGGCGTCGGCGCGAGCGGGACCGTCGACGTGTTCGAGTGGCAGGCGGCGACCGAGCGGCTCGCCCGCCTGTCGCCTGGCGGCGGGGCCGGCGCCTTCGACGCCGCCGCGGGCCACGTCCAGATCCCGATCCTCGACGCCGCCGGCACCTCTGGCCGCGCGGCCGACGTCGTGTTCGCCGGCCTCTTCGCCGCCCGTTTCGACTTCACGACGCCTGGCACGACGTACGCGTTCAGCCTCGACGCCCGCACGGCGACGCCGCTGCTCACGCCGCGCACGGACGCCGCGGGCGCGCCGCTCACCATGCCCGGCTTCGCCCTCATCGCTGGCGGGCGCGACGCCGCCGGCACGCTGCTGGCGTCGACCGAGATCTACGTCGCCTCCGTCGACCGCTCGTTTCGCCTGCCTGCCCGTATCGGGCTCGGAACGGCGCGCGCGTCGGCCGGTGCAACTCTTTTGCCAGACGGACGAATCGTTATCGCCGGCGGCCGAACTGCGGCCGGTCTACCTTCGGACGTCGTCGACATCGTCTCGCTCTGATGCTCATCCAGCGCCTCCTGCACCTCGTCGTGATCGCCATCGTGCTGATGGCCGGTCTCGGCCTGCTCGTGTTCGTGCTCCAGATCGCGGGCTGGCTGCTCGTGCTCGCGCTGAAGGTGCTCGCCGTGCTCGTCGTCGGGGCGGGCGTGCTGCGCTTTATCGAGCTCGTCCGCGAGAAACAGCGCCGGCGGTAGCGCCGGACGGCCGGGCGCTAGCTTGGGCGTCTCGCCTTCCGCTGTTGCCCGTGACCGACTCGCCGATCCGAATCACGTCCGAAACCGGCCCCCTGCGTCAGGTCGTCGTCCACACGCCGGGCGAGGAGATGGCGCTCGTCGCGCCGGCGCGCAAGGACGCGCTCCTCTTCGACGACCTCCTGTTCGTCGACGACGCGCAGGCCGAGCACGCCACGATGTGCGCGCTCTTCGAGCGCATCGTCGGGCAGGACGACGCCGTCCTGCAGATCGGGACGCTGCTGCGCGAGGCGTTCGACGCCGAGGACGCGCGCCACGCGTTCGTCGAGACGCTCGTGCGGCTCATGCCCGAGCGCAACTTCCGGGCCTACCACGCGGACCTGCTCGCGCTCGACCCGGACGGCCTCTACCGCTTCGCCGTGACCGGCCAGGCCCCGTTCGCCGTCGCCGCGGACCCCGTCCCGAACCTGCTCTTTACCCGCGACCCGGCCGCCGTCGTCGGCGAGTTCGCGGTCCTGAGCCACGCCGCGACGGGCGCGCGGATGCCCGAGTCGGCCATCGTCCAGACGATCTACCGCCACCATCCGCGCTTCGCCGCAGCCACCGAGCGCCTCATCTCGGTCCCGGACGACGTGTTCTTCGAGGGCGGCGACCTGCTCGTCGTGTCAGACACGATCGTGATGATCGGGCAGTCCGAGCGGACCAGCCTTGGCGGCGTCATGTACGTCGCGCAGGAGTTGCTCGCGCGCACGCCCGTCGAACACGTGATCATGGTGAACCTGCCCAAGGAGCGCTACTGCATGCACCTGGATACCGTGTTCACCTTCGCCGACGAGGGTACGTGCGTCGCCTTCCCGCCGATCATCGCGGACGCGCGCAACCAGACGTTCCACCTCGAAGCCGGCGACGAGCCCGGGCAGTTCCGGATGCGCGTGCTGCCGTCCGTCCAGGTCGCGCTCGACGAGCTCACCGGCCGCGCGCACACGTTCGTGCCGTGCGGCGGCGCGGACGAGGTCAACCAGCGCCGCGAGCAGTGGACGGACGGCGCCAACCTCTTCGCCGTCCGCCCCGGCCTCGTCGTCGGCTACGACCGCAACCGCCTCACCTACGCCGCGCTCGCCGAGCAGGGCTTCGAGACCGTCGACGCCGCCGACTTCCTCGACCGCTTCCCCGACGCCGCCTCGGTCCCGACGGACGCGCGCATGGCGATCCGCCTCACCGGCCACGAGCTCTCGCGTGGCCGCGGCGGCCCGCGCTGCATGACGATGCCGCTCGTGAGGGGATGAGCGATAGGGGATGCGGGATGCGCAGACGAGCCCATGCACTGCATCCTGCCTTCCCATCCCGCATCACACATCCCGTATCCCGTCTCTTCCCCATGTCTCTCGCCTCGCTTCTCGACCCGGACCGCCGCTGGATGCGGCTCGCCCTCGCCGAGGCGGAGCGGGCGGCCGAGGCGGGCGAGGTGCCCGTCGGGGCCGTCGTGGTCCTCCGCGCGAGCGGAGGGGGCGGGCAGATCGTCGGGCGCGGGCACAACCAGGTCGAGCGGCTGGGCGACCCGACGGCGCACGCCGAGATGCTCGCCATCTCGGCCGCCTGCGAGACGCTCGGCACCAAGAACCTCGCGGGCTGCACGCTCTACGTCACCCTCGAGCCGTGCCCGATGTGCGCCGGCGCGACGGTCCTCGGCCGTCTCTCGCGGCTCGTCTACGGCGCGTTCGACGAGAAGGCAGGTGCGGCGTCCACGCTCTACCACATCCCGCAGGACGCGCGACTGAACCACCAGGTCGAGACCGTCTCGGGCGTCGAGGCGGACGTCTCCGCCGCGATGCTGCGCGCCTTCTTCCGCGCCCGCCGTCCCGATGCGGGCGGCGACGGGGCGCCGACCCACGATCCCGCTGTCTCTTGACGCCGCGCCGGGACCACAGAGCCGGGAGCGTCCGTTCTGAAGGGCACACGCTCGACCACTCCCCGATGGAACTGAACCGCCCGACCGACGCCGTCGATCTGCTCGTCGTCGGGGCCGGCCCGATCGGGCTCGCCTGCGCCGTCGAGGCGCACCGTGCGGGCCTGACGGCGCGCGTCGTCGAGAAGGGCGCGATCGTCAACTCGGTCCTGGGGTACCCCGCGCAGATGGAATTCTTCTCGACGCCTGAGTTGCTCGAGATCGGCGGCCACCCACTCGCGACGCGCCGGTACAAGCCGCTCCGCGAGGAGGCCATCGACTACTACCGTGGCGTCGCCTTCCACGAAGGTCTCGACCTGCGCCTGGGCGAGCGCGTGCTGTCCGTCGACGGCGAGGCCGGCGCCTTTACCGTCGTCACGGACCGAGGCGCACACGCGGCCCGCGCGGTCGTCCTGGCGACCGGATTCTTCGACCAGGCCAACCGTCTCGGCGTGCCGGGCGAGGACCTGCCCCACGTGAGCAACTACTACCGCGAGCCCTACCCGTACTCGGGCCGCGACGTCGTCGTGATCGGGGCCAAGAACTCGGCCGCTCGCGCCGCGCTCGACATCAACCGCCACGGCGGGCGCGTGACGCTCGTCGTGCGCGGCCCCGAGGTCTCGCAGAGTGTCAAGTACTGGCAGCGCCCGGACCTCATCAACCGCATCGCCGAGGGCGCGATCACGGCCCACTTCGGCACGACGGTCGAGCTCATCACCCCGACGCACGTCCACGTCTCGACGCCGGGCGGCTCCCACGTCCTCCCCGCCGACGCCGTGCTCTCGCTCATCGGCTACCACCCGGACTTCTCCTTCCTCCACGCCGTCGGTGTGCAGACGGAAGGGGTTGCGCTCGCGCCGGTCGTCGACCCCGAGACGATGGAGTCCACCCGGCCCGGCGTTTACCTGGCCGGGACTGGCGGTGGCGGGCTCAACACGAGCCGCTGGTTCATCGAGAACGGCCGCATCCACGCCGCTCAGATCGCCGCTCACCTCGCGGGCCGCCCTGCACCCGTCGCCGTCGTGCAGGGCCAGCCGTAGCAGCTACCGCATCGCGCCCTGCAGCGCAGAGACGACCTGCTGGGCCGTCGCCTGCTGCGGGTTGAGCGCGAGCGACGCCTGCGCCTCAGCAAGGGCCTCGGCCGGGCGGTTCGAGTTGACGAGGAAGAGCGCGTAGTTGGCCCGCGCGTTGGCGTTGCGCGGGTCGGCCGTGGCCGCGCGCGCGAAGAGGCGGCCCGCCTGCGGGACGTCCCCCGACTGGGCGAGGAGCGCGCCGAGGTTGGTCAGGGCGTCGCCGTGATCCGGGGCGAGCGTGACGGCCTCGCGGAGCGCCGCGATGGCGTCCGGGACGTCGCCGCTCTTCGCGAGCGCGCCGCCGAGCAGGACGTGCGCCTGGTCCAGCCACGGCTCCTCGAGGATGGCCGCGCGGTACTCGGCGATCGCCTCCGGGACGCGCCCCTGCGCCTCGAGATAGCGCCCGAGGTTGACGCGGACGCTCGCGTCGGCGGGCTGGATCGCGATCGCCTTGCGGTACAGCTCTTCGACGCCACCCTGCGTAGTCGCCTCGAGCGCCTGAGCAAGCGCGTTCAGCCGCTCCGGGTTCTCGCCCGCCGCGACCGCCGCGCGCAGCGGCTCGACGGCCTCGCGCGCCTGTCCCATCTGGAGCCGGGCGAAGCCGAGCAGGAAGTGGGCCTCGCCCGCCTCAGGCACGTCCGCCAGCGCCGCCGCGAGCAGGTCGACGCCGCGGCGCAGGGCCGCGTCCCCGCCGCTCTGGCGGCCGTAGACGACGTAGGCCATGCCCTCGGCGATGCTGCCCTCGCCGTCCCCGTCGAAGTACGGTGTCAGCGTGCCGCCCGTCGCCGTGACGCCCGTGATCGTGTCGCCACGGACGACCCGGATCTTGTGGTCCGTGAACGACGCGTGCGGGGCGTCGTCCGCGCGGACCTTGGGCATGTGGCACGAGAAGCAGTTGGCCGAGGCGACGTGCTGGGCGCGCGCCGCGGGCGTCGGCATCTGGGCCTGGAGCGCGGCCGGCGCGTGGCACGTCTGGCAGGTCGTGTTGAAGTACTCGGGGCCCTTGTCGCGGAAGCCCTCGTGCGGGTTGTGGCACGTCACACAGTCCATCGCGCCGGACTGGATGAAGCACTGGCTGGCCTTCATCCGGTCGGCGTGCGAGATGACGTTGACGCGGTTCGGGTCCGCCTCGGCGAGCGCGTAGATGGCTCGGTGCGCCGAGAGCGGGCGGCTCGGGCGGTAGCTCGTCGCCGTCTGGCCCTCGCGCAGGACGGTCACCTCACCGGCGAGATGGCACTGCTGGCAGACGTCGAGGCGCAGGTCGAGGGCGAGGTACTTCGGGTTGACGATGGTGACGTCGACGGAGTCCGGCGCCTCGGGGTTTTCGAGACGCGCCTCGGCGTGGAGCGCGCCCGGCCCATGGCACGACTCACACCCGATGCCGGATGCGAGCGACGCGAACTTGCCGTCAGAGAACGGGACGGGCTCGGACCTCCCGTTGTGGCACGCCATGCATCGCTCGGGGATGGTGCGGCCGAAGCGCTGGTTGTACTGGTCGTAGCCCGGGCTGAGCGCCCAGTGGCCGCTGCGGCCGGACGCGGCGCGGCCCGCAGGACCGGCCGTCGAGTCGCGCTCGGGGCCGGCTGCCTCGGTGTACCACGTCAGCGGCAACTCGTACAGGCGGCCGTTCTCAGACGAGAGGTAGGTCCGCGCCGCCGAGCCGCTGCCGACGACGTAGTCCATCGTGCGGACGAGCCGGTGCGAGACCGTCCCGTCCGGGTCCGTCCGGGTCTCCTCCTGCACGAAGCGGTCGCCGTCGCGGCGAGCGACGTACGTGAATCCCGACGCCTCGTGACGCACGGCGATGCCCGACCAGTCCTCGACCGACGTCGAGTCCGTCAGGGGGTAGAACGACTGCGCCATGCCGTGCGTCGCGTACGTCGTCGCAATGTCGGCGTGGCAGGTCGCGCAGGACGCGTCGCCGACGTAGGCCACGTCGGGCGCAGTGTTGAGGAACCGGTCGTCGCTCTCGGCGGCGCGCGGCGAGAAGCAGGCCGCGACGCCGAAGGACGCGGCGAGGACGAGCGCGGCCGCTGACCAGCGCGCGGCGGGCGAGAAGAGACGGGCAGGCACGGGACGCAGCACGGTCGGGGTCGGACAGTCTAAACACAGCGGGGGCGGCTCCGATTGCTCAGAGCCGCCCCCATTCTCACGTCAGCGCGGTTTAGAGACCGATGCCAACCGAGAACACGTTCACGCCACCGAAGAACTGGGTCGGACGGTAGGCATAGTCGACCTTCAGGTTTGTGTTCTGGAAGTCGAGGTTGAGGCCTGCACCGACGTTCCAGCCCTGCCAGAGGTCCTGCGCCGTGTCCGACGTCAGGTCCACGCCACCGCGGAGGTAGGCGAGGTTGGCGTAGCCGATCTCGAGGCCGCCCGAGTAGCGCTCCAGGTCGTACGAGACGGACCGGAAGTTGGCCAGACCGGTGACCGAGAGGTCGCCGGCGAACTGGCGCGTGTAGGCCGCGCCGAAGTTCAGGACGGACGGGAGCTGGCTCGGCAGGTCGTCGATCTCACCACCGATGGTGTTGTTGCCGTTCGGGCCGTTCTGCCCGATCGACTGCTGAAGCCCGCCACCCGAGAAGGTCATCTCGCCGCCGAGGTTCTGGAGCGCGACGCCGAAGCGCAGGCCCGACTCGGCGACGACATACGTGATGCCCGCGTCGAAGGCGAGGCTGCCCGAGGTCGCCGCGTCGATCGTCCGGCCGAGCGCCTTGAGCGTGAAGCCCGCGCCGATCCGGTCCGTGAAGCGGCGGCTGAACGTGCCGCCGACGACGAACGTCGAGGCGTCGTAGGTCAGCGGGTCGTCGAGGTTGACGTCCGGGTTCTCGACCGTCGTGCGGTTGAGCGTGCCGTAGTCCCAGTTCGTCACCGTGAGAGCGACGCTGTTGGCACCGAACGACTGGGAGATGCCCAGGTAGTTGATGCCGATGTCGTCGAGGTACTCACTGCGGCTGAACAGGGCGTTCGTGCCGGTGCTGCTGAGCAGCGCGGCCGGGTTGCTCTGGACGGCTTCGACGCCGCTGATGTTCGCGAGGCCCGCCGTGAGGGCGGAGCCGAGGGCGACAGTACGAGGCGTGACGGGTACCAGCAGCTCTTCCATAGCCGCCGTCCCGACGCGGTCGTCCTGCGCCGCGGCGCCCGTCGCGCCGGGCCCCAAGAGGGCCACGGCGGTCGCGCAAAGTGCGAGGAGTTTGGTCTTCATTGTCTGGGAGTGTTGTGGGTCGCGAAGGACCGGCGTTTAGAAAACGTTGACTTGGGACCGGCGGTTGATGATGCCCAGCTTGAGCGTGCGCTCACCTACCCCCTCCACGTCGACGTGGACGAGGTACATGCCCGACGCGACCGGCAGGTTGTTCACCGTCTGCAGGTTCCAGTCCAGCGACCGGCTCCCACCATCCTTGCGCAGCGTCTGAATGAGCGAACCCGAGACCGTGTAGATCCGGATCGTCGTCGCCTGTGCGGGGAGGTTCGTGAAGCGAACCACACGGCTCAGGTTGCCTGTCTCGTAGCCCGACTGCCCGAAGTACGGGTTCGGGACGGCGGCGATCATGTCCAGGGCGGCCTGCTCGTCGGCGAGCTCAGGCGTCGAGCGCTGGAGCCCGGCCGTGTTGATGGTGAACGAGTCACCCACCGCGTTCGGCTTGGACGTGCGGATGTGGATCCGCGTGCCGGGCTGCGGCGGGATGGCGAGGTTGCCACTGCCCGTCCGGAGCAGGATCGTCAGACGCCCGAAGGCCTGGTGCGCCGCATCCGCGATGTTCGTCCGTGTGTAGACGTCCACCGGGTTCGAGAGCTCGCTCTCGATGTAGGGCACGCGGCTGGCGTAGATCCGCTCGTAGCCGAAGCCGGCGAGGGGAAGCGCGCCACTGTTGGCGGCCGTCGTGAACGAGTAGCACAGGTCGCTGTCATCGTCGATGACGTTGGCGTGCACCTGACGCTCGGTTCCGTCAACCTCGATCTCCCAGATCTGGAACGGCATCCGCGGATAGCCACCCACGATCGGCGCGGGCGTCGTGACGAGGTTAGACGGCCCGGCCGTGTTCGAGACCACCGTACCCGTCTCAAGACAGGAGAGGTAGGCCTGGCCGGGAGTCGTCTGGTCCCAGTTGCGGCGGAGGATCACCTGACCCTGCGCCGGCGCAACCCACCGGATCTCGTACTCACGCGGGACGTTGTCCGTGAGGTAGTTGTTGAAGTTGAGACGGCCCAGCACAGCGGCCGGATCGTTCGCCGCAGCGCCCTGTGCGCCTACGACGTACACCGGCGGGCGCGTGCTGGCTGCGTTGAGCGAACCGATCAGGTCGGCATCGATGACGGCACCAGTCGCGTCACGCTCGTCCACGCCGAGCACCTCCGGTGCCGGACCCGTGACCGAGAACGAGACGCCGTCGATGACAATGACGTTCTCCGCCTGCGGCAGCGAGTGGCCCGTGGCCGCATAGTATGCGGCACCATCCAGCACGGTCACGCCCGTCGTCGTGTTGACGATGTTGTAGTTCACCGACCCGTCCGGGGCGGAGAAGAACACCACGTTGTACGACGCGCCGGTGACGGCCGACGGATCGACGACGCTGGCGCTGACGACACCGCCACCGTTCTGGACGTTGATGACGGTCGAAACCGAGTCACCAGGAGCGGACTGCGTGCGGACACCGCTCGTCAGGCCGGAGGGCCGGACGGTGATGTTCGTCGCCTGGCTCTCGATCACCTTCGGCGACGAGTCCGCGTTGTACGCGTACGCCGTGATGCCGTAGTAGTAGTCCGTGAAGTTCGTCAGGCCGTCGGCCGTGAACGAGTACTGCAGGCCGGAGTCCGTTCCGCGAGCCGTGATGGCAACGTTGTTGTCACCGATGGTCGGGTCGAAGACCTGGTCACGCACCTCCGTCACGCCGTTCACGACGTCATACGTCGCCACGAGGCGGCGCTGCTCCGTCTCGAAGTTGGCGTTCGGGTACTGGTAGATGTTGAAGCCTTCGAAGTTGTACGTGAAGTCCGTCACGCCCGGCGTACCGACGATGAAGCCGTTGACGACCTCGTAGCGGCCGAGGAAGTTCTCGCTCGAGGGCGCGTAGCCGTAGGTGAGCGTGATCTTGCCGTTCTCGGCCGAGGCGCTGAGGCAGGTGCCCGTGCCCTGCGTCGCCTCTGTGCACAGTGCCGGCGCCGGGGGCGGCGACGGGAGCGCGAAGTCGATGTCGTAGGCGCGCTGCGCGAGGCGGTCCGCCGCTCGCAGTGCCGTGATCGAGTTCAGGTTGCTCGTGCCACGTGCGTAGACGACGCCGAAGACGATGTCCTGAGCGCTGCCGTTCTCGAGCGTGAAGGGGCCCGTGTGGACCACGAGGCGACGGTCGCCCTTCGTGTTCGGCGTTGCCGTCCCGTTGTTGGGCTCGCTCCAGGTCTGGCCCGCGACCGGGTCACCCGGGAAGGCGAACTTGGTCACCTCACCCTGGGTCTGCTGGAAACCGGTGCCGAAGGCCCGCATCTCCGAGCCGTCGCCCCAGAGGCCCTGCTGGAAGTTGTAGATCAGGATGCCGGTCGACGGGTCGGTCGTGGCCGGGTTGCTGCTGCCGTTGATGAAGTACGAGAAGGCGGTCGTGCCGAGCGTGTCCGCGATGCCGTCGCCGTTCCGGTCCGGGACGATCGGGCCCTGGAAGAAGTCGTAGCCGACGGCCGGGGGGTTGAGGCCGTAGCCCGTCGAGCCCTCATCGTCGTTGTCGGCGTTGTAGACGTAGCCGAGGCCCGCCTGCGTGTCCGAGCCGACGTAGTCGTCCGCGGCGTTGCCGAGGTCGGGGTCCGAGAACACGGAGATGTAGGTGTCCTGGATCGCCGAGCCGCTCTTGTTGATGATCTTGTACTTGTAGAACGTCGTGCTGCCGAGCGCGTCGGCGCGGGCGAACGCGAACGCGAGCACCTGGACCTCGATGCCGAGCGGCGGGGTGTTCGTCCCGGCGTGGGCACCACCGACGTCGTTCATGACCCACCAGATACCCTGGTCGCCAATGATATCCGGGCGGTCGCCGCCGGCGAGGTTGTAGTTGTTCGGGTTGTTGTCACCGTCGACGACGGGAGCGCCGAGCTGGTACGGCCAGTCCGTGAGGTCCTGGCTGAACTGACCACCGGCCTCGTAGGCGCGGATGTCGTCGCGCTTGACGCTGTAGATGCGGTCGTAGGCGCGGCAGCTGGCCGGGTTCACCGGGCGGCCGGTGGCGGCGTCGAGCGGGCCGGGCCAGAAGTTGAAGTTGGTGTACCGGGCACCCGCGACGCGGAGCTGGCCACCGACCTTGCCACCGACCCAGATGCCGGACGCGAAGATCGGGGAACGGCCGGTCGCCTTCGGGACGAGGTAGCCGTCGCCGTTGGTGAGGGTGTTGCCGAAGAAGAGGGAGCCGGTGTTGAAGACCGCGCCGAAGACGTTGTTCACGTCAAGGGAGGCTTCTGCCGTTCCGAGCGAACAGGAGCCCACTTGAGGGGCAGCCTGGGCCCGTACGTCTGCCGCTCCAGCCACGAGGGCGAGCAGCAGGAGCAGGGGGAGTGAAGTGTGTCGCATTCGAACCATCTCGGAGGGAGGGAGGAAGAAACCGGGGCCGGCTACAGCCGGCCCCGGCTGTCATCGTGTGCTTAGAAGTCGAAGAGGAAGCCCAGGCGAACCTGACGCGGAGCGCTGTAGAACGACCCGGCGGCCGACGACTGGTTGCCGCCGACGTTCAGCGGGCCACTCGTGAAGGCGTCGTAGTTGAACAGCAGGCCCGGGGTGGTCAGCAGCTGCTGGCCGCCCGTCGAGGTCGCGAAGCCGTCCTCATCCGACTGGCCCGTCGCACGGTAGACCGCGAGGCGGTTCCGCGTGTCGAACAGGTTCTGGACCTGGACGTAGGCGCGCATCTTGGCCGCCCGGAAGCCGAGGTCGAACGCACGGTCGACACGGAGGTCGAAGCGCGTCGACGCAGGCAGCGTGCTCCCGTTGAGCGTGCCCGAGACGTCCGGCGTGAACGAGTCGCTCACGAACGTGATGTTGTTCTGCTTGAGGCGCGTGTAGCGCTGCCCGCTGCCGAACTGACCGATCAGGTTGATGCCGAAGTTCTCGAAGGGGCGGATGCCACCGATGAGCGGGCCGTCCCCCTTCGCGAGGCGGTAGTCCATGGTCACGTTGGCCGTGTGACGCTGGTCGAAGTCAGCCGGGCTGATCGTCTGCGGGAAGAAGTCGCCGCGCCAGGCCGCCGTGGCGGTGGCGTTGGCGTCCGACCCCGTGCCCTGCGCGAAGGAGAGCGTGTAGTTCGCGTTGATCTGCAGGTTGTTGGTGCGACGGAGGTCGAAGTTGACCTCGGCGCCCTGCGTCGTCGTGAAGTCGGCGTTGAAGTACGTGCTGTACTGCGGGAACCCGCCGACCGCGTTGCGGACCGAGATCTTGTTCTCCTGCGTCCGGTAGAAGCCCGACAGCGAGACCGCTGCGCGCTCGCCGAGACGCTGGCGGAAGCCGAGCTCGTACTGCGTGGAACGCTCCGGGAGGAGGTTCGGGTTGTTGACGCGGGTCTGGCCGTCCAGCTCCTCGTAGGACGAGAGCGGCGCAACGGCGTTCTCCGTCGGGCGCTGCGTCAGGACGCTGTAGCTGGCGAAGAACAGAGCGCGGTCCGTGACCGGGAAGCTCACGCCGACGCGCGGCACGACGTTGACCTGCGTCTGGTACGGGCGGAAGGCCGACGAGCGCGGAGCGTCACCGTCCGAGCGGACCTGGCCGCGGGCGTCACGGATGATGGCCGTGTCGCTCGTGCGCGTCCCCTGCGTGTCGTAGAAGTTGCCGTCGAGGTCGCGGAAGCCGACGACGACGTCGCTCGCGTTGTAGTACACCGCGTAGTCGTCGTCGATGCCAGCCGGGCGGCCGGTCGTCAGGCTGTTGGCGCGGAAGATCGGCGTCGGGGCGTACAGGTCGAGCAGGACGTCCGTGTTGTTGTCGAACGCCTCGACGCGGAGGCCGAGCTGAACGACGAGGTCCTGGAACTCGATCTTGTCCTGGATATAGCCGGCGTAGTAGACCGGGCTGTACGGGGCGAGGTTCGTGTTCGAGCGGTTGCCCTGCTCGTCCTTGAAGTAGCCGTCGATGCTCTGGTCGTTCACCTCGTTGAGGCCGAGGTAGTCGTAGCCGTACCGAGTCGTGCGGCGACGCAGCGTCTCGAAGTCGAACTGGTCGTAGCTCGTGATCCCGTTCGGGTACTGCTCGCCGACGCGCTGGCCACCGTTGGGATCCACCGCCGAGTCGTCGACGAAGGCGGCGAGGCTGAAGCCTGCGATGCTGAAGAAGCGCCGCGTGTCCTGCTGGTACTCACCACCGAACTCGATCTGGTTGACTCCGACCTGCGCCGTCGCGCTGCCCGAGAAGCGGTACCGCTGGTCGTGCGCCTTCTGGAAGTTCGTGATGTTCGTGCGGCCGGCGCTGCTGAACGTGCCGCCCGGGAGCTGCGACGGACGCGGGCCACCATCGGCGTTGTAGTTCTGGGAGAACGCGCTGGCGGCGGTACCGGCGATCGTGTAGTACCGGCTGGCGACCACGTTCTGCGGCGCCTGCGAGTCACCGTAGAGGAGCACGTCCTCGATGTTGCTCGAGAAGCCGTTCGGGTACTGGACGAAGCGGAAGTCCTGGAACTCGCCCTGGATCTGGTAGAACGCAGACTGGCTCAGGCGCTGGCGCAGCGTCCCGTAGAGCCGGTAGTTGTCGCGCTCGGTCCGGTTGTACGCATCACGGTTGTACAGCGACGAGGTGAAGCTGTAGACGCTCCGGTCGCTCGTGGCGTAGCCGCCGCCGAGGCGAAGGCCGATGTCGCCGAACGTGAAGTTGAGGCTCCCGTTGAGCGTGATCGCGTCGAGCGGGTCTCTCTTGCCCTTGACGAGGTCGAACGAGTCGGCCGTGAACGTCTCGGCGCGGTCGATGAGGCCGGCGCCGGGCACCAGCTCCTGCGTCGCGCTCAGGACGTTGTTGTTCCGAAGGATCGCCTCGAGCGAGTCGCGCGTGATGCCCGGGCCCGTGATCAGCTCAGCGGGGAAGGGGATGTACGACGTCGAGGTCGTGCTCGTGCTGCCGATGTCGCGGACCTGGATCGACTGCGGGCGCTGCTGGAGGTCCGCGTAGATGTCGTCACGGAGGCGGTAGGTCGACTTGCCGAAGGGGTTCGAGTCCTCGGTGGACTGGAGCTCGCCCGACAGGAAGAAGCCGACGCGGCCGGGGACG
Organism: Rhodothermales bacterium; assembly: GCA_038233965.1. Lineage (GTDB taxonomy): Bacteria > Bacteroidota > Rhodothermia > Rhodothermales > Rubricoccaceae > DASVSE01. The sequence goes on from JBBSUZ010000005.1 coordinate 23,201, forward strand.
ACCGGGCCGCCGAGCGACAGCGAGCCGAGGTTGTAGCCGTACGAGTCGAGACCGGTGCTGGTGACGCCCTCGGCGGAGCCGAAGAAGCGGTCCGAGCCGGTCTTGGTCGTGATCGAGATCACGCCCGACTGGACGTCACCGTAGCGCGCCGGGATCGTCCCGATGATGACCTCCTGCTGCTCGATCGCCTGCTGGTTCACGCCGAGCAGACCAGACACGCGGACACCGTCCACGAAGTACTGGACCTCCTCGGAGCGGCCACCACGGATGTTGAGGTCGCTGGAGCCGTCCGACGAGACGACGCCACCGGCCTGAAGCGCGACCGTCTGGGCGACGCCACGGATCGGCAGGTTCTCGAGTTCGGAGCCGGTCGCCACGCGCGACTGCCCGATGGCGTCGTTCGTGATGAGCGGGGCCACGTAGACGATGTCGACGACGCCCGTCGTGTTGTCGCCCGAGGCGAGCGTGAAGTTCAACTGACGGGTCGAGCCCGCGTTGATCTCCGCGCCGGTCACGGTGACAGAAGGAAAGCCGGTGTAGGACGCCGTGACGTCATACGAGCCGACCGGAACACCGATGATGCGGTAGTTCCCGTCGAGATCGGTGGCGGCGCCGAGGGTGGTGCCCCCGACGCGGACGTTTGCGCCGATGATGGCAGTGACGCCGTCGGCTTCGAGGACCCGACCGGCGATGGTCCCGGTCCCCTGGGCCAGCGCCACACCAGGCAGCGCGAGCAAGAGGAGGAGCACAGCTGTGCTCAGTGATCGAAACATTGCGACCTCCGTGATGGTGGTGTGTGTGGCCGAGCGGGCGCGGGCGACCGCGCGGCACGGATGGGAAAGTGCGTCGAGACTCCGCCGGACGGCCGTCCGTCCGGTCAAGCCTCGGTCTCCGACAGGGGAAACCGACCGCTCCCCCGAGCCGCTGCGGGCCGGCCGTGTGGCCAGCCCGAGCTGTGTGCCGCTGTGCTCAGAGGCCAGGCGCGCAGGCGCGCCGGTCGGTGAGACGTGTGTGTTGGGCGGTAACAAGCTCGGGGAGACGGGGGTTGTTGTGTGAAGCGAGTGTTGCGCGACGAGGGAGAATATAGCCGGCTCCTGAAAACCGTGTCAAGGCAACCCGGCGTGCCTTCCCTCAGAATCGCGCGATTGGCCTCTCGGCCGTCGATGCCTCAACGTACCACAGCCGGCGTCCCCGTGCACCCGGAACCGCCGAGTACCTTGCGGCTGCCCCTCGCCCACGCCCCATGTCCGACTCCTCCCGCCCCGACGTCCTCGTCTCGACCGACTGGGTCTCGCGCCACCTCGCCGAGTCCTCGACCGTCCGCCTCGTCGAGTCCAACGAGGACGTCCTGCTCTACGCGACGGGCCACCTGCACAACGCCGTCCACGTGGACTGGCAGACGGACCTGCAGGACCCCGACGTCCGCGACTACATCGGCCAGAAGTCGTTCGAGGCGCTCTGCTCGCGGCTCGGCATCACGCCCGACACGACGGTCGTCTTCTACGGCGACAAGGCCAACTGGTGGGCGACCTACGCCTTCTGGACCTTCACGATGTTCGGCCACCGCGACTGCCGGATCATGGACGGTGGCCGCGCCAAGTGGGTCGCCGAAGGCCGCGTCCTCACGCCCGACGTCCCGACCTACGAGAGCACCGAGTACACGGCGGGCACGCCGGACCCGTCCGTGCGCGCGTTCCAGGCGGACGTGCTCGCACACATGAAGGCCGGCGGCGCGATGGTGGACGTCCGCAGCCCGCAGGAGTACATCGGCGAGGTGACGCACATGCCGGGGTACCCGAACGAGGGCGCCCTCCGTGCAGGCCACATCCCCGGCGCGCGCAACGTCCCGTGGGCGCGCGCGGCCAACGAGGACGGCACGTTCCGCAGCCGCGACGAGCTCGCCGCGATCTACCAGGACGAGCAGGGCCTCGACCCGAAAGAGGAGACCGTCGCCTACTGCCGCATCGGCGAGCGCTCGAGCCACACGTGGTTCGTGCTCCGCTACCTGCTCGGCTTCAAGAACGTCAAGAACTACGACGGCTCGTGGACCGAGTGGGGCAACATGGTCGGCGTCCCGGTGGAGAAGGGCGAGCCCGAATAAACGGGACGGGGCACGGGGTACGAGGTACCTGGACGGCCCGCGGACCCTTGCACCTCGAACCATGAACCCGAAGCTCCAAGCCATCGCCGACGAGATCTCGTCGGTCCCGCCCGAGATGCAGGTCGAGCTGCTGCTCGACCATGCGCGCGCCTTCCCGCCGCTGCCCGAGCGCTTCCACGCCGCCCGCGCCGCCGGCGTCGGGCGGGTGACGGAGTGCCAGGCCGAGGTCTACTTCTTCCCCGAGGTTGAGGATGGGCAGGTCCGCATCCACGCCGACATCCCCGGCGACGCCCCGACGCAGCGCGCGCTCGTCGGCATCCTGATGGAGGCCTACGACGGCGCGTCGCCCGCAGACGTCGCGGCGATCCCGGACGACCTGCTCGCCCGGCTCGGCGTCTCGCGCCTGCTCGGCGTGCAGCGCCAGCAGGGCTTCGCCGGCGTCCTCTACCGCCTCAAGCACGGCGTCGCCGCCGCCTCCGCATGACTCAGCCCGCCGCGACCCGCGCGTTTCTCCGGACGTGCCTCGTCGCGCTCGTCGCGGCCTCGGGTTTCCTGGCGTCGGGCTGCGTCGGCGCGCGGCCGCGGCCGCTGGGGCTCGAGCAGCGCCCGGCCGACCGCGTCGCCGTCCCGACGTCGTCGCTCCACTACCGCGGCTATGCCGACGCGGATGCGCTCGCCCGCGCGCTCCGCTACACCGACGGCGCCGAGCGCCTCATCAGCGCGCACCGCGGCGGGCCCGTCGAGGGCCTCGCCGAGAACGCGGTCCCGACGTTCGAGCACGCGCTCAACTACGCGCCGGCCTTCATCGAGCTCGACGTCCGGCGGACATCCGACGGGCACCTCGTGCTGATGCACGACGAGTCGCTCGACCGCACGACGACAGGAGTGGGTCGCATCGACGCGACGCCGTTCGCGGCCGTCCGCGCCGTCCGCCTGCTCGACGTGCGCGGGACGCTGACGTCGTTCCGCGTCCCGACGCTCGCCGAGGCCCTCGCGTGGGCCGAAGGCCGCGCGGTCCTCATGCTCGACGTCAAGCGCGACGTCCCGTACCCCGAGATCA